>NZ_JBFUJP010000076.1:0-23275 GCF_056401315.1 Rhodococcus sp. P4_F5
CCGCGGCGGCGCCGCGGCGGCGTCCGCCCGGGCCAGCAGCCGCGCGGACACCGTCTCCGCGGCCGCGAGGAACCGCCGCTTCTCCGCCGGGCGGTCGGCCTCGGGCAGGTCGGCGCCGCGGTCCGGGATCGCGGGCCGCCCGCCGGGCCGGATCACCGGGCCGTAGCCGACCCCGGGCACCACCGGCGTGCCGGCCAGCACGTCCGCACCGCCGTCCACCTGCGGCGCAGCGCTTCCTCGCTCGGACCCGGTCATGCTCACTCCTCGGCTCGTTCCCATTACGACTCCCACGTCACTCGACACAAGCACTGTGACGAGGATTACTCCAATGCATTGACATGTCAACACATACAGGCGTAAAACAACATAAACCAACATTACTTCGGGCAGGAGGCCACATGTACGCGGAAGAGCGACAGCAGGCGATCGCGGGGCTGATCGGCCAGCGCGGTCGCGTCTCGGTCGCCGACCTCGCCGAGGCCTACGAGGTGACCACCGAGACGGTCCGCCGCGACCTCGCGGCCCTCGACCGGCTCGGCCTGATCCGCCGGGTGCACGGCGGCGCCGTGTCGGCCACCGCGATCACGCTCGGCGAGACTGGCCTGACCGAGCGCGAACACAGCCACGCCCAGGCCAAGGACCGGATCGCCGCGGCGGCGCTGGCCTACCTGCCGGGCCAGGGCGGCAGCATCGTGCTGGACGCCGGCACCACCACGGCCCGGATCGCGCCGCTGCTCCCCGCCGAGCGCGAGCTGACCGTGGTCACCAACTCGATCCCGGTCGCCGCCCGGTGCGCGGGCCAGCACAGCCTGCAGGTGCTCGGCGGCCGGGTCCGCGGCGTCACCCAGGCGGTGGTCGGCGACCAGGCCGTCGCGACCCTCGCCGGCCTGCGCGTGGATGTCGCCTTCGTCGGGACCAACGCCCTCACCGTCGACCACGGGCTGTCCACCCCGGACCTCGACGAGGCCGCCGTCAAACGCGCCCTGGTCCGCTGCGCCAACCTGGTGGTGGTGGTCGCCGACGCGAGCAAGGTCGGCCGGGAGGACCTGGTGAGCTTCGCCGCCGTCGACGCCGTGGACGTGCTGGTGACCGACACCGACCTCGATCCCGGTGCCCGCACCGAACTCGAGGCCCGCGGCATCGAGGTGGTCCTCGCATGATCGTCACCCTCACCGCCAACCCCAGCCTCGACAGCACCGTCGAACTGGCCACCCGGCTCGAGCGCGGCGCGGTGCACCGCGCCGTCGCCACCAGCACCGATCCCGGCGGCAAGGGCGTCAACGTCGCCCGCGTGGTCGCGGCGGCGCAGTGCCCGGCCGTCGCGATCCTGCCCGCCCGCGCCGAGGACCCGCTGGTCGCCGCGCTCACCGACCGGGGCATCGCGCACCACCTGGTGCCCACCGCGGGACCGGTCCGGGGCAACCTGACCGTCACCGAACCGGACGGCACCACCACCAAGCTCAACGAACCGGGGCACCCCCTCGACACCGGCCAACTCGACGCGCTCACCCGCCTGCTCGCCGAGCACGCCGGCGACGCCCGGTGGGTCGCGCTGTGCGGTTCGCTCCCGCCGGGGGCCCCGGACGACTGGTACGGCCACCTGGTGCGGACCCTGCGGGCGCTGCCCTGCGCGGTCGCGGTGGACACCTCCGACGTCCCGCTGCGCGCACTGGCCGCGGGCTTCCCCGGCACCGCGCCGGACCTGGTGAAGCCGAACTCCGAGGAGCTGGCCCAGCTGACCGGCTACGACGCCGGCGCGCTCGAGGCGGCCGCCGACGCCGGCGACCCGAGCCTGACCGTCCTGGCCGCGCGGGCCCTGCTGGAGCGGGGAGTCGGCGCGGTGCTGGCCACCCTCGGCTCCGCGGGCGCCGTCCTGGTCACCGGCGAGGGCGCCTGGTTCGCCCGGGCCCCGCGGATCACCCCCCGCAGCACCGTGGGCGCGGGCGACTCCGCGCTCGCCGGCTACCTGCTCGCGCAGGTGGCCGGGGACAGCCCTCCGCGGGCCCTGCAGCTCGCGGTGGCCTACGGCACGGCCGCCGCCGGCCTGCCCGGCACCGCCCTCCCCCGCCCCGACCAGGTCGACCGCGACGCCGTCGTCGTCACCACCCTCGACGCCCCGAATCCGACGGTCGGGGCCGCCGCACCATCCACCACGGTCGCCGACCCGGCCGCCGAGCACTGAGGACCCGACATGTCCACTCCCACCGCAGATTCCCCGGCGATCATCACCGCCGAGCTGATCGCCCTCGACGCCGACCTGGGCGCCGACACGGAGGCGGTCATCGGCTCGCTCGCGGCCCGGCTCGCCGGGGCCGGACGCGCCACCGACGTCGACGCCCTGCGCGTGGCGGCCCTGGCCCGCGAGGCGCAGTCCGCGACCGGGCTGCCCGGCGGCATCGCCATCCCGCACTGCCGGTCCGCGGCGGTCACCGCCGCCTCCCTCGGGTTCGCACGGCTGCAGCCGAAGGTCGACTTCGGCGCCCCCGACGGTCCCGCCGACCTGGTCTTCCTCATCGCCGCGCCCGAGGGCGCCGGTGCCGAACACATGAAGCTGCTCTCCGGCCTGGCCCGCGCGCTCGTGCGGCCCGAGTTCGTCGCGTCGCTGCGCGYGGCCCCGGACGCCGACGCGGTGGTGGCGCTGGTGCACGAGGCGCTCGGCCTCGAGGTGCCCGGGCAGGCCGCACCGGCCCCCGCACCCGCACCGACGCCCGTCGCCGCACCGTCGACCTCCGCGCGCTACGTCGTCGCGGTCACCGCCTGCCCCACCGGAATCGCCCACACCTACATGGCCGCCGACTCACTGGTCGCGGCCGGCGAACGGGCGTCGGTCCCGGTGCGGGTGGAGACCCAGGGCTCGAGCGGCGGCACGTCGCTGAGCCCCGAGGTGATCGCCGGCGCGGCCGCCGTCATCTTCGCCACCGACGTCGGCGTCAAGGGCCGGGAACGCTTCGCGGGCAAGCCCGTCGTCGCGTCCGGCGTCAAGCGCGCCATCAACGAGCCCGACGTGATGCTCGCCGAGGCCGTGCGGGCCGCCGACGACCCGTCCGCCGCCCGGGTGGCCGGCACCGCCGCCGGAACCGACACCGCCGAGGCGGCCTCGGACGTCGGCTGGGGCACCCGGCTGCGGCAGATCCTGCTGACCGGCGTGAGCTACATGATCCCGTTCGTCGCCGCGGGCGGCCTGCTGATCGCGCTCGGCTTCCTCTTCGGCGGGTACGAGATCTCCAGCGGCGCCAAGGAAATCGTCCTCGACAACTCGCTGTGGAACCTGCCCGACGGCGGGCTCGGCACCTACCTGGGCGCCGTGCTCTACCAGCTCGGCTCGCTGGCGTTCAGCTTCCTCGTCCCGGCGCTGGCCGGTTACATCGCCTTCGCCATCGCCGACCGGCCCGGCCTCGCACCGGGTTTCACCGCCGGCGCGGTCGCGGTCTTCGTCGGCGCCGGTTTCATCGGCGGTCTGGTCGGCGGCATCATCGCGGGCTTCGCGGCGCTGTGGATCGGCCGGCTCCGGGTGCCGCAGGTGCTCCGCGGCCTGATGCCGGTGGTGGTCATCCCGCTTTTCGCCACCCTCGCCGTCGGCGCGCTGATGTTCATGGTGCTCGGCCGGCCACTGGCCGCGATCACCAGCGGCCTGACCAACTGGCTGGGCGGTCTGTCCGGCAGCTCCGCCGTCGCGCTCGGCATCATCCTCGGCCTGATGATGTGCTTCGACCTCGGCGGCCCGGTCAACAAGGCCGCCTACGCATTCGCCGTAGCCGGGCTCAGCGTCACCGACCCGGCGACCCTGCGGATCATGGCCGCGGTGATGGCCGCCGGCATGGTGCCGCCGCTGGCGATGGCACTCGCGTCGACCATCCGGCCGGGCCTGTTCAGCGAGGCGGAGCGGGAGAACGGCAAGGCGGCCTGGTTCCTCGGCGCCGCGTTCATCTCCGAGGGTGCCATCCCGTTCGCCGCGGCCGACCCGCTGCGGGTGATCCCGTCGATGATGGCGGGCGGCGCGGTGACCGGGGCGTTGATCATGGCCACCGACGTCACCCTCAGCGCCCCGCACGGCGGCATCTTCGTCCTGTTCGCGATCGGCAACATCGCCTGGTTCCTGATCTCGATCCTCACCGGCATGGTCGTCGCCGCGGTCGCGGTGGTGCTGGCGAAGCAGTTCCTCCGCCGTCGTGGCGAGCCGGAGTCGGCGGACGAACTCGTCCCCGTCGCCGCCTGATCGGCTGCCCCGCAACCGAACCCGCAAGTCCCGTCATCGAAATCTCCACCGAGGAAAGGTCACACCATGCCCAGCACCACCGTCGCCGTCGGTTCGTCCATCGGCCTGCACGCCCGCCCCGCCGCCGTCATCGCCGAAGCGGTCACCTCGGCCGGGGTCCCGGTCACCCTGTCGGTGACCGGCGGCGACCCGGTCGACGCCGGCTCGGCCCTGATGATCATGACCCTCGGCGCGACGCAGGGCGTCGAGGTCACCGTCACCAGCGACGACCAGTCCGCCGTCGACGCCGTGGCCAAGCTGGTCGCCGCCGACCTCGACGCCTGACCCCGCCGCCCCGTGTGCCCCACCACTGCGACACCAACGAGTTGCAGTGGTGGCCGAGCGAATTCGCCGAAGTCATGCACTCCCCCGCGACTGTCGGCCCTGCGTGCCATAGTGAGCGGATGCGGTCGACCTGCTCCCTGTACATCGATACCGGGTACCTGCTCGCTTCTGCCGCGACTCGCGTCACCGGCACCTCGCTGCGCAGCGGGATCCACGTCGAGTACTCCAAGCTGATCAGCTCACTGGTGGACGCGGCAGAAGCCAGGTCGGGCCTGCCGGTGCTGCGGGTGCACTGGTACGACTCGGCCCGAAACGGCGTCCCCGATGTGCAGCAGGAGCGCATCGGCGAGCTCGCCAAGGTGAAGCTCCGGCTCGGACGGTTCGGCGTCAACGGCGAGCAGAAGGGGGTCGACCTTCGCATCGGCCTCGACCTCGTGGCCCACGCGCGCAACGGCGCATCCGACGTGTTCTTCCTTGTCTCGGGCGACGACGACCTCACCGAAGCAGTCGAAGAGGCTCAGGTACACGGGGTCCAGGTCGTGCTGCTCGCCGTGCCCACAGTGGGCGGCAAGTCCCATGGCGTGAGCCGGCACCTGATCCGGGCCGCCGACGAGCTCGACAACATCGACGGCACCGCGATCGATGCTGCAGTCATGAAGGTCGATCGCCAACCGGCGCCCGAGGCGGTCGCGCCAGAACCGACGCCCGCGCAGACTCGGTCCTTGGTCGCGGCGGCGCGGCCGACTGTCAGGACCCCTCTCGACCTCGCTGGTATTCCGCACGGCCCGACAGCTCCACGCCCGACGAGCGTGCTCGCCTACAGCGTCTCGAGCGGATCCCCCGCCCAGGTGCTGCCCGGATACGGCGACGACACGGAGCAAGATCCACTGATCGACGAGGTCGTGATGCGGGTTCTCGCCTCGTTCCACGAGAGCGCCACTGCCGACGACAAGCTCGAACTCCAGCGTGCGAAGCCGTCGATACCCCGCGACATCGACCGCGCACTCCTGCTCGACGCGTCCGACGTGATGCAGCGGTACGACTTGGACGAGGGGATCCGGTACCGGTTGCGTGCGCGCTTCTGGGTGAAGTACGACGAGGACTGAGCAAGGACTTACCCGGACCGATGGGCGTGGTGATCGCCGGAGGTCACACCCGCGAGCGCAGGTCCGTCGCGAGTTGTGCCACGGTCTCGGCCGCGCAGATGCGGTTGTCGCCGACGCCGCCGGACGCGCCTCGTTTCGCCCAGCCGACGACGTACAGTCCCTCGACCGGTTCGCCGGTGTCGTGGGAGATCACCTGTCCCCTCCGGTTGGGCACCACCCCGCGTGTGTCCAGTGGGACACCGTCGATCCGCTTGGTGGTGAACCCGGTGGCGCAGATCGCGGAGTTCGCGCGGAAGGCACGACCGGCCGTCGTCGTGACCTCGACGGCGCCGAGGTCGGTCTGTGCGAGGTCGGCCACCTCTTGTCCGAACGACAAGACGACGCGCAGGAGACCCGTGGCGTCGGCCGGCAGCCCGCGCATGCCGTGGACGTCGGTGGGAGGCAGGTGCGACAGCTCGCGTAGCAGCGAACTGTCCGCGCCGGCGCGGGGCACGCTACCGGCGCCGTCGATCAGCACCTCGGTGTGTTCGAGGTCGAGAAGCTCGTAGAACGCAGACGGAGTGAACGAGGCTCCTGCCGGAGCCGACCTGGACAGGACCACCAGCTCTCTGACCTGTTCGCCCGCGGCAGCTCGGTGGCGATTCTTCGCGACCCACCGGACGATGTCGAAGGCAACGTTTCCCGCGCCGATCACGATGCACGCGGGTCCGGCGGGCGCGGGCGGGGGAAACCCCGCGGACCCGCAGTTCTCGGCGACCAGGATGTCGATGGCCTGGCGGATTCCGCCGCCGGCGGAGGCGGGCCCGAGCTGGCGCGGCTGCGAGGCCCCGCAGGCGAGCACGACGGCGTCGAATCTCGCCCGGAGGTCGTCGATCGAGATGTCCACGCCGACTTCGGTGTCGTGCACGATCGTGACGCGGTCGTCGCGGAACGGCACGTCGAACAGCCTGATCATCGCGCGCACCCCGACGTGGTCGAGGGACACACCCCGGTGCAGCAGGCCCCCGACGGTGTCGTACTGCTCGTAGACGGTGACGCGGATCGACGTCGATCGCCGCAGGAGCTCGCGAACGGTGTACATCGCAGCCGGCCCCGACCCCACCACGGCGACCTCGAGCCTGTCGCTCGGGCCTGCCAGTGGCAGTTCGAAGACGGCGCGCGGTCGGGGGCGCGGCACGACGGGGATCTGCGCGAAGAACTCCCTGTTGCGGGTGGCGTAGGGGCGCTCGGCCGGGGTCAACGCATGCTCGGGTTTGATGGCCGAGGCCGGGCAGGCCTCGACGCATGCGGTGCAGTCGATGCACGAGTCGGGGTCGATGAAAAGCGTCTCGGCGGAGGCGAAGCCGTCCTCGCCGGGGGCGGGATGAATGCAGTTCTGCGGGCATACCCGCACGCACGAGGCATCCTTACAGCAATTCCCCAAAATGACGTGGGTCACGACGACTCCTGCTCAGAGAAGGTTTGACTTTCGGTAGATCCATCGAGCGCCGAAATTCAGCAGTCCTTCTTTGCTCAGGAATTCGATGAACGGCTCCGCGGCCCTGCGGAACATGATGCGGTGGTGTTCGTTTCCGTCGATATTCGACCTCACGACGTCCCAGTCGAGACCGAGGGCGTCGTACACCCGTCGATTGACCAGTCCCTTGGCGACCAGGTGCGTTCCCACCGCGATGATCAGTGTGCTCACAAAGCGGCGGAAGCGGGAGATCCCGATCAATCGATCACGGATCTTCTGACGCGCGTACGCCATGTGCCGGGACTCCTCGACAACGTGGATGTAGGCCGCGCGGCGAATCGGTGCGGCGACGTCGTCGCTCGTCATCCAGTCACGCTGCATGACGTCGAAGATCTCTTCGCCGGCGAGGACGACGCCGTACGCCACTTCGTCCCAGGCGATGTGGCGGAACACCCAGCCGAAGAAGTCCAGCATGCGGTCACGCGGATGGAACTTCGATCCGATGCTTTCGACGGCGTTGGCAAACATCAACGAGTGCAGGTTCTCGTCCGCACATTCGTTGAAGAGGAACTTGACGTCCGGTCGTGCCGGATTCGCACTGTGGCTCGCCCTCAGCAATGCCACCTGCAGGCCCACCTCCAGCCAGATGCCGACGCCCAGGAACTGGGCCACTTCGCTTCTGGTGAGTCGGACGCGCTCCGCCTCGGACATGGCGTCCCACATCGGGGTGCCGAAGAGCGGTGACCACTCCGGTGTCATGCCGTGACGTTCGTCGTCGCCGGGTTCGGCCTGGCAGACCAGCGGACTCCGTGAATCGAAGGACAACCGCTTGGCGGATTCCAAAAGGGTCTTGAATATCGCGTCGCTTTCGGAAGCGGTCATCCTTCCCTACTCCTCAATTCGGTTGCAATCAGTATTCGATTCGATCACTGTCTCGATGCGGAACTGCAGGTTCCGGCCCGCACTCATTCGAGCACGGGACCACATACTCGGCCGCCGCCCGGGGCGGAGCCTTGAACAAAGGAATAGGTTCTCTTTACTGTTTAGATACTGCCTGCGCAGTGTCGCCTGAATCATACGGGCGTTCGTGACCGGGTGACGTATTGGCACTCGGTAACATGCCGGACAGAAACCGCGCCGGCCCTCGCCCGGACCGGCGCGGCGACGGGAGATGTCGACCGCCGGCCGACTCCCACCGGAAGCACAAAGCCGTCTGCCCTGCCATCAATTCGGCGAGCCATTCACATGGTGAGCAAACAGTTGGGACACCCAGAATTTAGGTGTCCTATAGTGACGCCATGAGTTCCTCGGACCCTGCCAGCACTCCCAGACTCTCCGACCGCCCGGGATACGCCCTGGTCAGAGCGGCAATGAAGGTCCGCCAGTGCTATGCGGACACCCTGGCAGCGGCCGGACTGCTACCCAATCAGCACGCGATTCTCAGCACGCTGCACGAGGCCGGTCCGTGCAATCAGAAGGAACTTGCACTGCGAGTCGTGGTCAACCCCGCCGACATCGTGGCCTACCTCGACGGACTGCAGGATCGCGAGCTCGTCATCCGGGAGCGCGATCCCGCAGACCGTCGTCGTCAGATCGTGACGATCACCGATGCCGGCCTCGCGAAACTGATCGACACGGACCGTGCGCTCGACGGCGTCGAGACCGCAGTGTTCGGCGGTCTCTCCGCCCAGGACCTCGCGTCCCTCAACAGGATCGCGGCCCGCGTGTACGACGCCGCGGACGCCGTGAACTCCACGCGTTAGGGCGGCGTCACCGCGGCGCGCCCCCAGCCGCGGCGACGAGGCCGTCTACGGCGATCGGCTTCACGATCCCCGGGCCTCGCGACTTCGCGGCGTCGGAGAGCTTGTGCCCCCAGTAGCTCGGCCGGTTGTAGGTACGCGCGACCCAACTCAGGTCGTCGACAGTGAGACCGCCGTGCCCGTACTCGATCTGCAGGCCCGACGGGCTTCCGATGTAGACCGACGTCATGAGGTCGTTGGTGTGCCGGCCGAGTGACTGCATCACGTCGACGTCATGTTCCTCGACCAGGTCGATCATCCTGCCCAGGTCGTCCAAGTGCTCGACCTCGAGCATCAGGTGATTGAAACCCACGTGGCCGGGATACTCCGACAGCGCGAGCGAGTGATGCCGGCCGTTGACGTGATAGAAGCGCACACCGACGTACTTCGTGGTGATCCGGTCGGACAGCCGGAATCCCAGGACGTCGACGTAGAACCGGTTGGCCTCCTCGATGTCGGGCACCTGGAACACGACGTGCCCGAGACCCTGGTCGCCGGTGACGAATCCACCGCGCATGGTCCGGCCGGCCGAGAAGGACAGTGGTGTCGCGGCCTTCCCCCAGGTCAGCTCATGCCGGATCCCCCACGGATCCTCGAACCAGGCCAACTCCGCCACCTCCCGCTCCTGGCACAGGCCGGGTTCGCCCGAGTGCACCGCGACCCCACGGGATACGAGATGGTCGACAAACTCGTGCAGGTCGGTCTCGTTGGCCATCCCCCAACCCGCGTAACGGAACTCGTCCTCCGCTGCGGGGTGGACCGCAATTCGGTAGTTGATGTCGTCGACCGCGAGCCGGACCGCCCCGTCCGGCCCGTCCGGTGCGAGCATCGCGCCGAGAAGTCCCGTTCCGTAGGTCCGCCACTCCTCGGACCGCGGCGAGCCGATGCCGATGTAGGACAGCTCTTGAATCATGTTGGCAACTCCTTCGTTCGGTGCGCCCGAGGACCGTCTCCGCCACTTCGGTGCTGTACGGAGGAAATTACATTGATAACCAAACGATTGGCAACCCAACCTATTTGCAGCTTGTTGTCTGCCTGCCGACTCGACGAAGTCCACCGACCGGATCGTTCGCGCGGCGGGCTGCATCACCGACTACCGACAGCCCCGCTCGAGGAGATGTCTCGCACCGCCTCGAAACCCTCGGGACTGAGCACCTCGAAGGCAAAGGCGTTGGCGAGGCGGTTCGTCGTGTCAGTTCGCATGTCGCTCCCCTCGATATGGCGGTCACGCGAGGTTGGCGACGAACTGAATGCGGCAAACCACCGGAATCACATTGCCCGCGCGCGGCGCCGCCGACGCTCGTGTCGTCCAGGTTCGATCCTGGCCCAGGTGTCGATTCCGTCGAGCACGAAACCGATTCGTCAGTTCACCGGATCAGCCGGACTACGCCAGCAGACCGGTCCGCCGGGCCAGCCAGTCCAGCTCGCCGGCCAGAGCGGGCGCCCACACCTGACCGGTGTGCCCGCCCGGCAGCTCGTAGTAGCGCACGTCCAGGCCGGCCGCGTGGGCCGCGGCGTACATCCGCCGCTGCTGGGGCCGGTACTCCTCGTCGTCCGCGCCGGCCACGAAAACGCCTGCCACACCCGGCAACCCGCGTCGGGCCAGTACGTCCCGGGCGTTGACCGCGGCGAACGCCACCTCGTCCCCGCCGAAGGTGGCCGCGACGGTGCCGGGGTGATCGCCCAGCGACGGCTCGTCCTGGCCGGAGATGTCCAGGAAGGTCGGGTACACGCCGGGGTGGTTGGCGGACAACTGGATCGAGCAGGTCCCGCCGTACGAGTAGCCGCCGATCGCCCAGGCCCGCGGGTCCGTGTCCACCTGCAGGTTCTGCCCGATCCAGGCGGGCACGTCGACGGCCAGGTAGGTGTCGACGTTGCCCAGGCGCGAGTCCAGGCACAGCGGCTCGGCGTCCTGGGCGCCCAGCGCGTCGGGCACCACCACCACCGGCGCGAGTCCGTCGTGCGCGGCCGCGAACGCCGTCACCGAGTCGGCCAGCCCGTTGCCGAGCCAGTCGTCCGGGCTGCCCGGGTTCCCCGCCACCAGCACCAGCACCGGCAGCAACGCGCGGGGCGAGTCCAGGTAGGCCGGCGGCAGGTACACCAGCGCAGGCCGCGCCGAGAACCCGGACGCCGGCCCCGGGATCACCACATGGGTCAGGACGCCGTCCGCGGTGCGCCGCACCGGCGGCTGCCAGGCCCGCGACGTCGGCCACCCCGACTGGACCCGCGGCTGCGGGCCCGGCACCGCCGCGAAGTCGACGACGTGGACGGTCGGCGGAGGGCGATGTCCGACGGCGGCACCGAGAGTCGGGAAGCTGCCGGTGTCCCTGTTGACGACCCCGGCGGCGGGCACGCACACCGCCGCCGCGGCGAGGGCAGCCACGATCACGCGACCGGGACGCGGGCCCCGGGCGAGAACGGCGACGGCCGCGAGAATCCCGAGCAGCGCGGCGGCGACGGCGACGCAGTCCCACGCCGACAGTTGCAGCGGCAACGGCCGGTAGGCCGCCCACACCGTGACGGCGATCCCGGTGGCTCCGGCGACCGTGGCGGCCGCGACCACGGCCAGGGCCCGCAGGCGCATCCGGCCGACCGCGACCAGCAGCCCCACCACGCCCAGCGCGCCGACCACCAGCATCGCGACCAACGCCCAACTGCCGGTGACCGACAGGTGTGACGCCGTGGTCAGCAGGTGATGGGCGGACTGCATCGGGCCAGTATCCCGGGACCGGCGGCCCTACTTCCAATCGGACACGGCGGACGCGGCCACCGCACAGTCAGTTCCGGGCGGCGCGGTCACGCGTCCCGGCGGGCCCGGAACCACAGCGCCCCGCCGCCGAGCGCGGCGGCACCCACGCCGGCCGCGACCGCGACCACCGCGCCCGTTGCGCCCGAGTCGGCCTGCGCCGCGGCCACCACTGGGGGCGGCGGCGCGGGGAGGTCGACCAGCCCGGTGGCGCCGCGCAGGATCTGGATCGGCGGCAGCGGACCGCCGTTCGCCTCCGAGGCGCTGAGCAGGTCGCCGTCCGGGGTGAAGGCGATGGCCTCGCCCTGCGGCTGGTTCGGCATCGGGACCCGCACCGGCGTCGCGCCGGTCAGCGCGGCCGCGACGTCGCCGTCCGGCGCCGGGTAGAGGTAGACGTCGGTGTAGGTGCGCACCGCGACGACCCGGCCGTCGGCGCTGACCGCGCCGCCGGTGACCAGGATCGACCCCGCGACCGGCATCGGGCTGCCGGGAGTGTCGGTGGGTGCGTAGGCGATCTGCCCGATGCGCTGCAGCGGCGCCGGGCCCGGGCCGAGCTGGTCCAGCGTCGCGCCGCCGGCCGGTCGGTAGATGCCGCTGGCCGCGAGGATCTCCTTGGTGACGATCACCGGCCGGCCGTCGCGGCCGACCAGCAGCGTCTCCGCGTCGTGCGGGCCGTCCGGGTAGGTGAGCAGGTGCCTCGCGCCGGCGCCGGTGACGGGGTCCAGGTCGGTCAGCGACACCTGCTGGCGGACCTTGGTGTTGTCGCCGGTGTCCGCGAGCCAGAGCCGGCCGCCGGCCATGGCCATGTCCTCGACGTCGAACGGGGTCGGCGGCACCGAAACCGTGCCGGTGACCTGGCACTGGTCGTCGAGCACCCACACCTCGTCGTCGGTGCCGCTGTCGCCGATCGCGTACATCGTGCCGCCGGTCGAGACGAGTCCGGAGATCTCCGCCAGACCGGGGTCGGTCGGGGTGCAGAGCGTCTCGAAACGGGCGTCGGACACCTGGGAACCGGTCGAGGAACCGGCGGAGCCGGTGGAACCGCTCGAGTCCGGCGCGGCCCCGGCCGGGGCCGCGGTCACCACGGCCGACCCGACCGCCGCCAGCGCGAGCAGCGCCAGCCGGCTACGCATCGGCGCGCCCGGCTGATCCGGCCGCGGTGCCCGCGGCGTCGGCACAGGCAGCAGTGCCCGGTTCCGTCATGTCCGTTCCTGTCCGGTCAGGCGCTGTGTCGGTACTCCTGGAGTGCGGAGGCCAGCGCCTCCGGCACCTTCGCGCGCACCAGTGTGCCTTCCGGCTCGTGCGAGGACCCGAGAATGCGCCCATCGGCGTGAATTCGGGCCATCAGGTCGCCGCGGGTGTACGGGACCAGGGCGGTCAGCTCAACCTCCGGCGCCTTCACGAGCTCCGAGAGCGTCTCGCGCAGCTCGGCGATGCCCTCCCCGGTGCGCGCAGACACGAACACCGCCCCGGGCAGCAGGCCCCGCAGCTGGGTCAGGGTGACCGGGTCCGCGGCGTCGATCTTGTTGACCACCAACAGTTCCGGCGGCGACGGGGCGTCGGTCTCGCGGAGCACCGCGGTGATCACCTCGCGCACCGCCTTGATCTGCTCGGTCGGCAGCGGGTCGGACCCGTCGACGACGTGCACCAGCAGGTCGGCGTCGGTGACCTCCTCGAGGGTCGAGCGGAACGCCTCGACGAGCTGGGTGGGCAGGTGCCGGACGAAGCCGACCGTATCGGTGAGCACGTACTGCCGGCCGTCCTCGAACTCCGCCTTGCGGGTGGTCGGGTCGAGGGTGGCGAACAGCGCGTTCTGCACCAGCACGCCCGCGCCGGTGAGGGAGTTGAGCAGGCTCGACTTGCCCGCGTTGGTGTAGCCGACGATCGCGACCGACGGCACCTCGTTGCGCAGCCGCTGCGTGCGCTTGGTGTCGCGGGCGCCCTTCATCTCCTTGATCTCGCGGCGCAGCTTGGCCATCCGCTCGCGGATCCGGCGCCGGTCGGTCTCGATCTTCGTCTCGCCCGGTCCACGCGTTCCCACGCCGCCGTCCTTGCCGGCACGGCCACCGGCCTGCCGGGACATCGACTCACCCCAGCCGCGCAGCCTGGGCATCATGTACTGCATCTGGGCGAGCGCGACCTGCGCCTTGCCCTCGCTGGAGGTGGCGTGCTGGGCGAAGATGTCGAGGATCAGGGCGGTCCGGTCGATGACCTTGACCTTCACCACCTTCTCCAGCGCGTTGAGCTGCGCGGGGGTCAGCTCGCCGTCGGCGATGACGGTGTCGGCACCCGTCGCCATCACCACCTCGCGCAGTTCGTTGGCCTTGCCGGAGCCGATGTAGGTGGCGGCGTCGGGCTTGTCGCGGCGCTGCACCAGGCCCTCGAGCACCTCGGAGCCGGCGGTCTCGGCGAGCGCCGCCAGCTCGGTCATGCTGGCCTCGGCCTGCGCTGCCGTGCCGTGGGTCCAGACCCCGACGAGCACCACCCGTTCCAGGCGCAGCTGCCGGTACTCGACCTCGGTGACGTCGGTGAGTTCGGTGGACAGGCCGACGACGCGGCGCAGGGCGCTGCGCTCGTCGAGCTGCATCTCGCCGGTGGACGGTTCGTGCCGCGTCCAGCCGGTGTCCCGGCTGGGCCCGGTGCCAGTGTCGGCCTCGTGGTCGCGGTCGGAGTTCTCCGTTGCTTCATGTGTGTTCGTCATACAAGACCCATGGTCCCACGTCGCCCCGGCCGGGCGCACTCGGATTATCCGCCGGCCGCCCGCGGCGGCTCAGCCCAGCGTCGCCCACCAGGCGTCGTCGACCTGCCCGGACGCGACGAGCACGGACGGCCCGCGCAGCTCGGCGACGCCGCCGCGCACGCTGACCTGCACCTCACCGCCGAGCACCCGTACCCGCACCTCGCCCTCGGTGCGCCCGGCCGACCGCAACGCGGCGGCGGCCGCGGCGACCGTCCCGGTGCCGCAGGAGCGGGTCTCGCCGACGCCGCGCTCGTAGACCCGCATGTCCACCGCCCCGTCCGCCATCGGGGTGAGGATCTCCACGTTCACCCCGTGCGGGAAGAAGTCCGTGTCGAACACCGGGGCCGTGGTCAGGTCCAGCGCGGCCAGCTTCGCCGCGGTGAGGCCCTCGTCCACGCAGGCCAGGTGCGGGTTGCCGACGTCGATGCCGAGCCCGGTCAGGGTCTGCCCGTCCAGGGTCGCGGTGGAGGTGCCCAGCTCGCGCACCTCGCCCATCCCGACGGTCACCTCGCCGGTGGCGCCGTCGCAGCGGTGCACCACCACCGGGCGGGCGCCGGCACGGCTGCCGACCACGAACTCGTCGGCGCTCTCGCGGCCGGTGGCGCGCAGGTAGTGGGCGAACACGCGGACGCCGTTGCCGCACATCTCGGCGATCGACCCGTCCGCGTTGCGGTAGTCCATGAACCAGTCGTCGGCGCCGACCCCGGCCGGGGCCGCGTCGAGCACCCCCGCGGCGACCAGCGCGCCGGTCCGGGCCACGCGCAGCAGTCCGTCGCCGCCGATCCCGGCACGGCGGTCACACAGTGCGGCCACCCGGTCCGCCCGCAGGTCCAGGCGCACGTCCGGGTCCGGGAGCACCACGAAGTCGTTCTCGGTGCCGTGACCCTTGCTGAAATCCATGCCGCTCATGCTACCGAGGGCCGGCCGGCGCCTGGATCCGCTGCCGCGCCGCCTCGTACAGGCACACCGCCCCGGCGGACGGCGCGCCCAGCGAGCTGGCGGCCCCGCCGATCGGGATGCTGACGGTGACGTCGCAGGCCTGCCGCCAGCCGGTGCTCATGCCGCGGGTCTCGTTGCCCACCACCAGGATCGTGCCGCCGGTGAAGTCGTGCCCGAAGACCGGCACGTCGCCGTCCTCGTCGGTGCCGACGACGCGCAGGTGCACCCCGCCGGCCCGCTGGCGATCCCGGAAGGCCAGCACCTCGCTCGCGTCGGCTGCCGCGTACACCGGCATCGCGAACAGCGAACCGGTCGAGGCCCGCACGCACTGCGGGTCGTAGGGATCGGCGGCGTGGCCGGTGAGGATCACCGCGTCGGCGCCGAAGGCGTCCGCCGAGCGCACCAGGGTGCCGAGGTTGCCGGGCGAGGTGGGCCGGTCGAAGACCACCAGCAGCGGCGCGGCGTCGCCCGCGGCCCGCAGGGTCAGCGAGCCGAGCCCGCGCTGGCGGGTCTTCGCGACCGCGATCAGCTCCGGGTCGCTGTCCGACTTCTCCCCCAGCTCGCGCATGAGTTCGCCGCTGACACCGACCTTCTCGTGCCGCCACTCCTCGAGCACGCCACGCGCCCACGCCGACAGCGGCGGCCCGTCGAGCCGGTAGAGCAACGCCTCGGCCGGCCAGTCGTGTTCGAGTGCCAGGGTCAGCGGGCGCACCCCCTGGATCAGGAACCGGGCCGCCTTGGTCCGCTTGGCCCGGGTGCTCAGGTACGACTGCCACTGCTGGAACCGCGCGTTGCGCACGGTCACCTTCGCGTCGTGGCCGTGCGTCGGGCGGGTGGTCTTCTTGGTCACGGGGTCTCCACAATCGTCAGGGCCAGCGAGGTCAGGTCGTCGTCCGCGCCGTCGAGCCAGTGCACACGCGGGTCGCGCCGGAACCAGGACCGCTGCCGGCGAACGTRCCGGCGGGTGCCGATCAGCGTCCGCTCGTGCGCCTCGTCGAGGTCGTACTCGCCGTCCATCGCGGCGAGCACCTGCGCGTAGCCGATGGCCCGGGACGCGGTGACGCCCTCGCGCAGCCCGACGTCGGTCAGCGCGCGGACCTCCTCGACGAGGCCGCCGTCGAACATGGCCCGGGTGCGAAGGGCGATCCGGTCGTCGAGTTCGGCGGTGTCGCGGTCGACACCCAGGATGACCGTGCCCCAGCGCGGTTCCCCGATGGTCGGCGCGGACGCGGCGAACGGCATCCCGGTCAGCTCCACCACCTCGAGCGCGCGCACCATCCGGCGGCCGTCGGTCGGCAGGATCGTCGCGGCGGCCTGCGGGTCCGCCCGGGTCAGTTCGGCGTGCACGGCGGCGACGCCGCCCTCGGCGAGGACGGCCTCCCACTTGGCCCGCACCTGCGGGTCGGTGGCCGGGAACGACCAGTCGTCGAGCAGCGACTGCACGTACATCATCGACCCGCCGACGATGACGGGCACCGCGCCGCGGGCGGCGATGTCCTCGACGTCGGCGCGGGCCGAGCGCTGGTAGTTGGCGACCGTCGCGGTCTCGGTGACGTCGAGCACGTCCAGTTGGTGGTGCACGATGCCGCGCCGTTCGTCGACGGGCAGCTTCGCGGTCCCGATGTCCATGCCGCGGTACTGCTGCATGGCGTCGATGTTCACGATCTCGCCGCCGAGGCGCTGCGCCAGGTCGAGGCCGAGGTCTGACTTGCCGGTGGCGGTCGGCCCGACCACCGCGATCGGACGCACGCTCACCGTTCCCACGTCCCGACGTGGTAGCCGACGCCGTAGGGCGCGCCCTGGTAGTCGGTGCGGCAGCGCGGCGCGTCGTCGCCGAACAGCCCGGCCAGCACCTGCCAGGCGGCCCGGCCCTCGATGCCGAGGTCCGCGCAGGCCACCGGGTCCAGCTGCCGCAGGAACTCGAGGTCGCCCGCGGTCAGCGCGGCGTCCAGCTCGGCCTGGGCGCCGGGGGCGCGGTCGTCGAACGCGCCGGGCGCCTTGGCGGTGAGCGTGGTGGCCCCGTCCGCGACCACCAGCACCCCGTGGGGCGCGTCCGCGGCGTCGAGCCGGGCCCGGAGCCTGGCCCCGACCTCGGCGCAGTAGACAGGCGAGGTGTCGGCGGCGACGACGATCGCGTCGGCGGCGGCGTCGGGTGCGGCGTGGGCGCGCAGCCAGCCCGCCACCAGCACCGCCAGCGGCAGGTCACGGCGTGACGACGCGGCGGCGTCCGGGGACAGCGCGACCCGGACGTCGGCGCCGAAGCCCGCGAAGCTGCCCGCCGTGTCCGGGCCCAGCTCGGCCTCGGTGGCGCCGACCCCGACGACGGTCCAGTGCGGCGCGAGCTCGCGGAGCCGGGCGGCGACCGCCAGGCTGGCGGCCCGCAGGTCCGCCGTCTCGGCGGCCGCAGCACCGGCAAGTTCGGGAATCAACAGGGGTGGGGCGGAGACCAGAGCCGCGGCGGTGAACACACTGCGCAACGGTAGTCGACCCTTGAATCCACGTTCTGGGGGTCTGAACTGTTTCAATGGTCCCTACTGCTCGTTCCGGGTTGAATGGAACCCGCACACGCCGAACCCCGCGGGCACGGTGTGTGAACAGACGAGGCACGGCAGCCGTGACGCGCGGCAGAGATGAGGAGTCATGACCGACAGCAGCGCACCCAAGCCAGGCGCCCCGAAGCCGGGCACACCCAGGCCCGGCGCCCCGAAGCCGGCGGCACCACGGCCCGGTCCCGCGGTCGCGCATGCGCCGTCGGTGGCCCCGCCGAGCGATCCGAGCCTGTTCGGCCGCGTCGACGACGACGGCACCGCCTGGGTCAAGACCGCCGACGGCGAACGCCAGATCGGATCCTGGCAGGCCGGCGACGCCGCGGAGGGCCTCGCGCACTTCGGCCGCCGCTACGACGACATGGCCACCGAGGTGGGCCTGCTCGAGGCACGGCTGAGCTCCGGGGCGGGCGACGCGAAGAAGACCCGGGCGGCCGCGGTCGCGCTGTTGGAGTCGCTGCCGACCGCCACGGCGATCGGCGACCTCGACGCGCTGGCCCGGCGGCTCGACGTGGTGATCGCGGGTTCCGAGAAGGCCGCCGTCGCGGCCAAGGCGGAGCGCGAGCACGAGCGCGAGGAGCACACCCACCGCAAGGAGGAACTCGCCGCGGAGGCCGAGCAGATCGGCGCCGAGTCCACCCAGTGGAAGGTCGCCGGCGACCGGCTGCGGGAAATCCTCGACGAGTGGAAGACCATCCGCGGCGTGGACCGCAAGGTCGACGACGCGCTGTGGAAGCGGTACTCGAAGGCCCGTGAGGCCTTCAACCGGCGCCGCGGCGCCCACTTCGCGGAACTCGACCGCGACCGCGCCTCCGCGAAGGTCCACAAGGAGGAGCTGGTGGAGCGCGCCGAGGCGCTCTCCGACTCCACCGACTGGGGCCCGACTGCGGGTGCGTTCCGCGACCTGCTGGCCGAGTGGAAGGCCGCCGGGCGGGCGCCGCGCGACGCCGACGACGCCCTGTGGAAGCGGTTCAAGGGCGCACAGGACGTGTTCTTCGCGGCCCGCAATGCGGCCGCCTCCGAGCGGGACGCCGAGTTCGAGGACAACGCCGTCGCCAAGGAGGCCCTGCTGCGCGAGGCCGGGAACATCGATCCCGCACGGGATCTCGAGGCGGCGCGGAGCGCACTGCGCGACCTGCAGGAGAAGTGGGACGCGATCGGCAAGGTTCCGCGCGAGCGCATGCACGACCTCGAGGGCAAGCTGCGCGCCATCGAGAAGACCGTGCACGAGGCGGTCGACTCGCAGTGGCGCCGGACCGACCCGGAGGCGATGGCCCGGGCCGCGCAGTTCCGCGACCGGGTCGCGCAGTTCGAGGAGCAGGCCGAGAAGGCCACCGCCGCGGGCAAGACCAAGGACGCCGAGAAGGCGCTCGCACAGGCGCAGCAGTGGCGCGAGTGGGCCGAGGCGGCCGAGGGCGCGGTCAACGAGCGCTGACGCCCGCCTGGCGTCTGCCCGACGCCACCGGCACGATCACGCACGAAACACAGCCGGCCAGACCGGGGCGGGCCCCACGGGGCTCGACCGGGTCTGGCCGGCTGTGTTTCGCGTGCCCAGGGCCGGTGAGGCCCCGGAACCGGGCGAACTCCGGTGTCAGTTGTCGTCGTCGCCCCAGATCGACCGGCGCTCGGCCTCCGCCGTCTGCTCCCGGCGCGCCTGCTCGGCGGCGAGCTGGACGGAGGTGCGGGTCCACACCACCTTGATCCAGTGGAAGGTCAGCACCATGACCGTGATCCAGCCGAGGACCAGGCCGATGCCGGGTCCGGCGCCGGGGTCGCCCGGGGACAGGGTCTGCCGCGACCAGATCGCGAGCATCCCGAACACGCTGGCGACGGCGGTACCGGCCAGGGCCAACCAGGCCAGCGTCCAGCGCCGGGTGACCAGCGCCAGCGCGCCGACGACCACACCGAACACCAGCGCCAGCCAGACGAAGATCCGGGACGGCAGCGCGATGGACTCGCCCAGGGCGACGTCGTTGCCGACCAGCACGTCCCAGCCGGAGGCCGACCCGGTGTGCGGGAGGGTGAAGCTGAGCAGCAGCACCAGCACACCGGCCGCGACGACGACGCCGCGGATGCCGGGATCGATCTCCGAGGTGACCTTCCGCTCGGCCGCCTCGATGTCCTTGCGGATATGTTCGATCGGGTCCTCGTGCTTGTCCTTGATCATGCTCCACATCCCGTTGCGGTCGGCAGCGGCGCGGGCGCGCCGATCTGCGGTAGTCCCAGTCCCACCCCGATGGGTGGGGTCTTCGGCGTGATGCCACGTTCGTGCGAGTCGCCGGCGCGGGTGCGCCGGTGGGTGAGCACCGGGCCGTCCGCGATCAGGTGGTGCGGGGCCGCGCCGGTGACCACGGTGGTGACGACGTCGCCGGGCCGGATGTCGCCGGCCACGGACCCGGCGCCCTCGGGGCGGAAGTGCACCAGCCGGCCGTCACGGGCCCGGCCGCTCATCCGGTGGGTGGCCGCGTCCTTGCGGCCCTCCCCCGCCGCGACCAGCAGTTCCACCTCGGCGCCGAGCAGCTTCTGGTTCTCCTCGAGCGTGATCTGCTCCTGCAGCGCGATGAGGCGGTCGTAGCGTTCCTGCACGACCTCCTTCGGCAGCTGGTCCGGCATCTCCGCCGCGGGCGTGCCCGGGCGCTTGGAGTACTGGAAGGTGAACGCGCTGGTGAAGCGGGCCTGCCGGACCACGTCCAGGGTCTCGAGGAAGTCGTCCTCGGTCTCGCCGGGGAAGCCGACGATGATGTCGGTGGTGATCGCGGCGTGCGGCATCGCGGCCCGCACCTTCTCGATGATGCCGAGGAACTTGGCCTTGCGGTAGGACCGGCGCATCACCTTGAGCACCCGGTCGGAGCCGGACTGCAGCGGCATGTGCAACTGCGGGCACACGTTCGGGGTGGCGGCCATCGCCTCGATCACGTCGTCGGTGAACTCCGCGGGGTGCGGGGAGGTGAAGCGGACCCGCTCGAGTCCCTCGATGTTCCCGCAGGCGCTGAGCAGGGCGGCGAATGCGCCCCGGTCGCGCGGGATGTCGGGGTCCACGAAGGAGACCCCGTAGGAGTTGACGTTCTGCCCGAGCAGGGTGACCTCGAGCACGCCCTCGGCGACGAGTGCCTGCACCTCGGCGAGGATGTCGCCGGGTCGGCGGTCCACCTCCTTGCCGCGCAGCGCGGGCACGATGCAGAACGTGCAGGTGTTGTTGCAGCCCACCGAGATCGACACCCAGCCGGCGTACGCGGACTCGCGCTTGGCGGGGAGCGTGGAGGGAAACGCCTCGAGCGACTCGAGGATCTCGACCTCCGCCCGCTCGTTGTGCCGGGCACGTTCGAGCAGGGTCGGCAGCGAACCGATGTTGTGGGTGCCGAAGACCACGTCCACCCACGGCGCCTTCTTCACGACGGTGTCGCGGTCCTTCTGCGCCAGGCAGCCGCCGACCGCGATCTGCATCCCCGGATGCGACGCCTTGGTCGGACGCAGCATGCCGAGAGTGCCGTAGAGCTTGTTGTCGGCGTTCTCGCGGACCGCACAGGTGTTGAAGACCAGCAGGTCGGGCTGCGCGCCGGCAGCCGCCTTGGCGTAGCCCGCGTCCTCGAGCAGACCGGACAACCGCTCCGAGTCGTGCACGTTCATCTGGCAGCCGAAGGTGCGTACCTCGTAACTCCGGGGCTCGGGGCGCTCGGGGTCTCCGGGTGCCGCCGGTGCCGTGTCGGGGAGGTATCGGTCGATCGTGTCCACGTCATCAAGGGTACGGCCCCGGCCGAACCCGCCCGAATCCCGCGTACCGACGTCAGCGGGAAGCCGCCGCCGCGGCGGCCTGGGCGAGCTCAGTCATCGGGACCGCGGTCGGCGGGCGCGTCCGCCCCGACCTCGACGAGCTCGGCAGACTGCTCACGGTGGCGGGTTCCGACGTGCGCCTCCGCGCGCAACCGCTCGACCATGTGCGGGTAGTGCAGCTCGAAGGCCGGGCGCTCGCTGCGGATCCGGGGCAGCTCGGTGAAGTTGTGCCGCGGCGGCGGGCAGSTGGTGGCCCACTCGAGCGAGTTGCCGTAGCCCCACGGGTCGTCGACCGTGACGAYCTCGCCGTACCGGTAGCTCTTGAAGACGTTCCAGAYGAACGGCAGCGTGGAGGCACCGAGGAYGAACGAGCCGATCGTGGAGATGGTGTTCAGCGTGGTGAAGCCGTCGCTGGGCAGGTAGTCCGCGTAGCGACGCGGCATGCCCTCGTTGCCGAGCCAGTGCTGGACCAGGAACGTGGTGTGGAAGCCGATGAAGGTGGTCCAGAAGTGCCACTTGCCGAGGCGCTCGTCCATCAGGCGGCCCGTCATCTTCGGGAACCAGAAGTAGATGCCGGCGTAGGTGGCGAACACGATGGTGCCGAAGAGCACGTAGTGGAAGTGCGCCACCACGAAGTAGCTGTCGGTGACGTGGAAGTCCAGCGGCGGGCTGGCGAGGATGACGCCGGACAGGCCGCCGAACAGGAACGTGATGATGAATCCCAGGCAGAAGAGCATCGGCGCCTCGAAGGTGACCTGCCCCTTCCACATGGTGCCGATCCAGTTGAAGAACTTCACGCCGGTCGGGACGGCGATGAGGAACGTCATGAAGGAGAAGAACGGCAGCAGCACGGCGCCGGTGGCGTACATGTGGTGCGCCCACACGGCGATCGACAGCGCGGCGATCGACATCGTCGCGTAGACCATTCCGTTGTAGCCGAAGAGCGGCTTGCGTGAGAACACCGGGATGATCTCGGTGACGATCCCGAAGAACGGCAGCGCCACGATGTAGACCTCGGGGTGACCGAAGAACCAGAACAGGTGCTGCCAGAGCAGGGTCCCGCCGTTCGCCGGGTCGAAGATGTGCGCGCCCAGGTGCCGGTCCACGAACACGCCCATCAGAGCCGCGGTGAGGATCGGAAACGCGAGCAACACCATGATCATCGTGATGAAGATGTTCCAGGTGAAGATCGGCATCCGGAACATGGTCATGCCGGGGGCACGCAGGCAGATCACCGTGGTGATCATGTTGACGCCGCCGAGGATGGTGCCGACGCCTGCGACCGCCAGGCCCATGATCCACAGGTCCGCGCCGACGCCGGGCGAGTGCACCGCGTCGGTCAGCGGGCTGTAGGCCGTCCAGCCGAAGTCGGCCGCGCCACCCGGGGTGAGGAACCCACCCATGGCGATCAGCGCGCCGAACAGGTACAGCCAGTAGCTSARCGCGTTCARMCGCGGGAACGCCACGTCGGGYGCGCCGATCTGCAGCGGCAGGATGTAGTTCGCGAAACCGAACACGATCGGSGTCGCGTACAGCAGCAGCATGATCGTGCCGTGCATGGTGAACAGCTGGTTGAACTGCTCGTTCGACAGGAACTGCATCCCGGGAACCGCGAGCTCGGTCCGCATCAGC
>NZ_JBFUJP010000077.1:0-36973 GCF_056401315.1 Rhodococcus sp. P4_F5
GCAATACCCACACCGTCAAAAGACGATGCGGAGTACCAAATAATTTGGCACTGACATTCATCGGCACACTGTTGAGTTCTCAAAGAACACGCACACACCTTCACACCCGAGATTAGCTCTCTCGGTGTTCCGGGGCAACTTTTCCAGCCTAACYCATCACTGCCGCCGGCGCAAACCGACTGGATGTTCTGGCTGAAAAGGGGTTCTTGTCAGGCTTTCGACGTCCTACCTCGTGTCCCGTACCTCTCGGTCCGGGTCGGTGTCCGTGTCGCTCTGACTCGACAAAAGTTACGTGAGCGTGAACCCGGACGCAAATCCCCAGGTCACCGCCGGACGAAGCGACATTCCCGCAGGTGAACGCCTCGGCCGGCGCCCGGATGGTGCGAATCCGGACGAATTACGTCGTTGTGACTCGCACCACCCAGGCCGGGGTCAGGCCGGCAGTACCTGGACGCCGGCGAAGTTCCGCTTGCCCCGCCGGATAACCAGCCACTGGCCGTGCAGCAGGTCGGTGGTCTGCGGCTCCCAGTCCTCGGCGTTGATCCGCCCGTTGTTCACCGAGGCCCCGCCCTCCTTGACCGTGCGGCGGGCGGCGCCCTTGCTCTCGCACAGCCCGCTCGCGACCAGCAGGTCCACGATCGTGGTCGCGTCGCCCGGACGGACCTGCGCCACCGATGCCTCCCGGAGCGCCGCGGCCAGCGTCGGCTCGTCGAGGTCCGTCAGCTCGGCGCGACCGAACAACGCCTGGCTCGCCAGTTCGACGGCGGCGGTGTTGTGCGCGCCGTGCACCAACGTCGTCATCTCCGCGGCGAGACGCTTCTGCGCGGTCCGGGCCTGCGGACGCTCGGCCGTCTCGGCCTCCAGCTCCGCCAGTTCGGCCTCGTCGAGGAAGGTGAACCAGCGCAGGTACTTGACCACGTCGGCGTCGCCGGTGTTCACGAAGTACTGGTACCAGGCGTACGGGCTGGTCATCTCCGGGTCGAGCCACAGGCTGCCGCCGCCGGTGGACTTGCCGAACTTCTTGCCGTCCGACGAGGTCACCAGGGGAACGGTGAGGGCGTGCACCGACTCGGCGTCGACCCGCCGGTTCAGCTCGACACCGGCGATGATGTTGCCCCACTGGTCGGACCCGCCGACCTGCAGCGTGCAGCCGTGCTCGCGGCGCAGCTGCAGGTAGTCGTTCGCCTGCAGGAGCATGTAGCTGAACTCCGTGTAGGACATGCCGTCGGACTCGAGCCGGCGCTTGACGGTGTCGCGGGCCAGCATCACGTTGACGGAGAAGTGCTTGCCGACGTCGCGGAGGAAGTCGATGGCCGAGAGCTTCCCGGTCCATTTCATGTTGTTCTCGACGATCGCGGCACCCGGGCCGTCGAAGTCGACGAAGCGCTCGAGCTGCGAACGTATCCGCCCCGCCCACTCGGCCACCATGTCGGCGGAGTTCATCGTGCGCTCCCCCACGTCACGGGGGTCGCCGATCAGACCGGTGGCGCCGCCGGCGAGCACGATCGGCCGGTGCCCCGCCAGCTGGAAGCGCTTGAGCGCCAACAGCGGAACCAGGTGGCCCGCATGCAGGCTGGGCCCGGTCGGGTCGAACCCGGCATAGAGGGTGACCGGACCAGCATCGGCGTCGCGTCGAAGTGCGTCGAGATCGGTCGATTGCGCGATCAGTCCGCGCCAGCTCAGTTCGTCGATAATGTTCGCAGTCACGTGCACGATCATCCCGTATCCGGCGGCGCCGGTGCACGCGGGCTGCGCCGGTAGGCCGAGACCGCGGCCGATCCYGGAAGCCACAACCGCCACGGCCGGTCGGCCGCCCGCGATATCCCGACCCTCGGCCCGGCCGCCGCACCGTCCGCCGGGTCAAGCTCGAGCCGGACCCGGGATCGACCGGTGAGCAACTCGGAGCCGTTGTCCGCCAGCGTGATCCCGACGGCCTGCCCCAGGTTCCCCGGTCCCCGGGCCAGGTCACGCAGCCGCCGGCCGGGCCCGCGCCGCGACCGGACCACGCCCTCCCCCTCGATCACCTCGGCGGCCCGGAGCAGTACCGCTCCCGCAACCCCCTCGCCCGCACAGGTGACGTTCATGCAGAAGTGCAGGCCGTGACTGCGGTAGACGTAGAGCCGGCCCGCCGGCCCGAACATCACCGCGTTGCGAGCGGTCGGGCCCGGGTACGAGTGCGCCGCCGGGTCGGGCCACGGACCCGCCTCGTCGCCGCCGTACGCCTCGACCTCGACGATCCGGACGGTCACCTCCCCGACGCTCAGCCGCGCACCGAGGACCAGGTGCGCCGCGCTCAGCGGGTCCGCTCGGGCCAGTTCGCGCTGGGCCTGCCGCTGCCGGGTGGACTGCCGCGCGGGTTCGCTCACCAGGCGATTGTGCGCTTTCCCGCCCGAGTTCGGACCGTTGACCGCGGGTACCGGACGGCGGTAAATTCATCAGACGATGAGTTCATCGCTCGATGAATTGAGGCGAAGATGACTGGACCGGCCCACGAACGGGCGGCCACCGCCGCTCCCCCWCCCCTCCGGCAAACTGCCCCCCAGCCCCCGGCCGACGCCACCATCGACATCCGGAACCTGGTGGTCCGGCGAGGCGGCCGGGAGGTCCTGCGAGACCTGACGCTGCGCGTCGGGCGCGGCACCATCACCGGACTCCTCGGCCCGTCGGGCTGCGGCAAGACCACGCTGATGCGCGCGATCGTCGGCACCCAGATCGTGGCGTCCGGCTCCGTGACCGTCCTCGGGCTGCCCGCCGGCTCGCGTCCCCTGCGCAGCCGCATCGGGTACGTCACCCAGAACCCCACCGTCTACCTCGACCTGTCGGTCCGCGACAACGTCCGGTACTTCGCCTCGCTGTACGGCCGGTCGAGCCAGGCCGCCGCCGAGGCGATCGAGGCCGTCGGGCTCACCACGCACACCGACCAGCTGACACGCGACCTCTCCGGCGGTGAACTCAGCCGGGTGTCGCTGGCCTGCGCGCTGGTCGCGAAGCCGGACCTGCTGGTCCTCGACGAACCGACCGTCGGTCTCGACCCGGTCTTGCGGGCCGAACTGTGGGGACGCTTCGCCGATCTCGCCGCCGACGGCGTGACGCTGCTGGTGTCGAGTCACGTGATGGACGAGGCCGAGCACTGCGGCGAACTGCTGCTCATGCGCGAGGGGCTGCTGCTGGCCCAGCTCACACCGGCGCAACTGCGCGAGGAGACCCACGAGTCGAGCCTCGAACACGCCTTCCTCAGCCTGATCCGCGCCCATGAATCGGAGGCCGCGCGATGAACGTCGGAATCTACGCGTCGAGCACCGGGCGGATCCTGCGGCAGCTGCGGGGCGACCACCGCACCGTCGCGATGATCCTGCTGGTCCCGACGCTGCTGATGGTCCTGCTCTACTTCCTGTACGTGAACGTGCCGCCGACCCCGGGCCAGCCGCCGCTGTTCGACCGGATCGCGATCACCATGCTCGGCATCCTCCCGTTCGTGGTGATGTTCCTGATCACCTCGATCGCGATGCAGCGCGAACGCGGGTCCGGCACCCTCGAACGGCTGCTGACCACCCCGATGGCCAAGCTGGACCTGCTCGGCGGCTACGGCACCGCGTTCTCGCTGGCCGCCGCCGCGCAGGCCGGGCTGGCCTGCCTGGTCACCTTCGGGCTGCTCGGACTCACCATCGCCGGCAGCGTCGGATGGGTGGTGCTGATCGCGGTCCTCGATGCCGTCCTCGGCGTCTCCCTCGGCCTGCTGTGCAGCGCGTTCGCCCGCACCGAGTTCCAGGCCGTGCAGTTCATGCCGGTGGTGGTGATCCCGCAGCTGTTCCTCTGCGGCCTGCTGGTGCCGCGGGACCAGCTGCCGCAGTGGCTCGAATGGATCTCGAACGTGATGCCGCTGAGCTACGCCGTCGACGCGCTGCAGCAGGTGGCGAGGCACCCGGGCGCGACCGCGCTGATGTGGCGCGACCTCGCGGTGGTGGCCGGGTTCGCCGTGGTCGCGCTGTGCCTGGCGGCCGCGACGCTGCGCCGGCGGACGCCGTGACCGGGCCGGCCACCACCGGCACCCGCAGTGGTCGACGCCCCGGCAGCCCGGCGACCCGCGACCACATCCTCGCCGTCGCCCGCAGCCGGTTCGCCGAGCAGGGCTTCGACCAGACGTCGGTGCGGTCGATCGCCGCCGCGGCCGAGGTGGACCCGTCCCTGGTCCACCACTACTTCCGGTCCAAGCGCGAGCTGTTCCTGGCCGCCGTCGCGATTCCCGTGGACCCCGAGGTGGTGCTGGCGACCGTGCTCGACGCGCCGACGGACGAACTGGGTGAACGCCTGCTCCGGGTGGTGCTCTCGCTGTGGGACTCGCCGCAGGGCGAGGCGCTGCTCGCCGCGTTCCGCACGGCGCTCACCGGCGAGTCGGTGGGGCTGATCCGCACCTTCATCACGGAGGTGGTGCTCAGTCAGGTCGCCGGCCGGGTGGACCAGCCGCCCGGCTCCGCGCCGCTGCGCACCGGGATGGTCGCCACCCAGATGTCCGGGATCGTGCTCTCGCGCTACCTGCTGCGCATCGACCCGATCGCGACGCTGCCCGCCGACCGGCTGGTCGCGCTCGCCGGCCCGGTCCTGCAGCACTACCTGACCGGCGAACTCGACGGCTGAGCGCGCCGCGCTACTGCTGCGGCGCCGACTCCGCGCGGGCGAGGATCGCCAGGTGCTCGTCCTCGGCGACGTCGCGAGCCTCGTCGACCAGCAGCACCGGGATGCCGTCCTCGATCGGGTAGGCGCGACGCAGCCGCGGGTTGTAGAGCAGCTCGTCGTCGACCAGCAGGAGCGGGCCCTTGTCCTGCGGGCAGGCCAGGATGCTCAGCAGGGTGGGGTCAAGCGCCACGGAAGATCCCTCTCGTCACCGGAATGTCTCGGCGCCCACGCTACCGTCGCTACCCGGTCAGCGCCGCACTGCCCCGCTCCCGGAGTTCGCTCACCACCGCGCGGGTCAGTCGGCGGTACCTGTCCTGCTCGCTGTCGTAGAACCACGACCGCACACCGGGATTCGGCAGGCCCTTCGCCCGGATCTCGGTGCGGCGCAGCCGGTACGAGTTGCTGATCGGGATCTCGGGCAGGACGTGCACGAGATCGGGTCGCTGCCGCGGCGCCAGGTGCGCGAAGGCGTCGGCCAGGTCCACCGCGGTCAGCGAGGCGTCCGGCAGCAGCCGCACCGCGACCGCCGACAACTCCTCCTCGCCGAGCGGAATCCCGTAGGCCAGCGAGACGTCGACCTGGTCGAGGGCGCCGAGCGCGTCGACGATCGGCTGGTTGAACACCGGGCCGCGCCGCGCCCGGACCACGGTGGCCCGGTCGTCCATCAACCAGAAGTCGCCGTCGGCGTCCTGCCGGAACAGGTGCTCGGTGGGCACCCAGGCGTCACCGGCCGCGAACACCCCGCGCTGGGCGCCGTCGAGGGTCTCGCTCGCCGTGGCCTGGCCGAGCAGCAGCCCCACCTCGCCGGGGGCGCACTCGCGGACCAGGCCGCGCGCGTCCTCGAGGTAGGTGCCGGCGATCGGGTCGTAGGCGGCGATCCGGACGGGCGTGCTGCCCGGCAGCCGCCGTCCCTTGGATCCCGGCTTGGCGCCCGAGACGTTGGCCAGCACCACCGCGCCCTCCGTGGAGGCGTAGAACTCGAGCACCTGCGCCGGCGCAAACCGCTTCATGGTGCGCAGCCACAGCCCGCGGGGCATGCCGGACCCGACGAAGAGCCGGATCGAATGGTTCCCCGCCAGGCCGAAGGCCGGGTTGTCGACCAGTTCGCGCATCATCGTCCAGGTGTAGGCGACGACGGTGACGCCGTACCGGTGCACCTCCGCCTCGAACCGCTCCGGGTCCAGCCCCCGCGACAGCGCGATCCGGGCGCCGCCCGCGATCGCGCCGCCGAGCGTCGCCAGCAGGACCGACGAATGGTAAAGCGGGGCAATGGAGTACACGGTGTCGCCGCGACCGAGGTTGGCCGCGGTGGCGGTGCCGAAGGCGGACAGCGCCCAGCGGTAGTTGGTCACCCGCTTGGCCTCCAGGCGTCCGCCGGACCGGCCGAACAACACGAAGGCCAGCTCGTTCGCACGGCCGGGGTTGGGCTGGTACCACGCGGGCAGGTCCACCTCGTCGGGATCGATCTGCTCGAGATCGACCGTGCCCGAGTCCGGTTGGGTGTCCAGCAGCCGGGACTCGCCGCCGCCGAGCACCAGCACCCGGGCTCCGAGCGACTCGGCCGCGGCCAGGTTGTCGGGGTCGCAGACGACGACCCCGACCCCGCTCAGCTCGGCCGCCGCGACCAGGTCGGCGGTGGGCGGGAGCAGYACGGCGACCGCACCGATCCGCGACAGCGCCGCGATCGCGGTCAGCGCGCTGGGCCGGGTCTCCATCAGCACGCCGATGCGCGCCGCCGGACGCACCCCGCACAGGATCAGCCCCCGCACCACGTTGTCGATCCGGGTGTTGACGGACTTGTTGGTGTAGGCCCGGTCGTCGAACAGGAAGCACTCACCCTGCGGAGACTTGGCGCCGGCCTCCTCGAGCAGCCGCCCCAGCGAGATGGTGGTGTTCGTCTGGATCTGCCCCAGCCGGACCAGACGCGGCAGCGCGCGGGCGGCCTCGACGGACAGCTCGCGGGTGCCCCGAACGGCCTGGGAGGTGACGTCGACGACGCCCCGGGTGATGCCGACCCCGACCTCCGCGATGGAGGCGCCGGTGTGCAGGATCCGGTCGCTCACCGAGACGCCGGTCTCGTCGGCGGGCTGCTCCACGCAGGTCATCACGTCGACGGCCTCGGGCCGCGGTCCCGACCCGTCCTGCCAGCGCACCCACTCGCCGGTGGTCGGCCAGGTCTGCGCGGCCGCAAGCGAACCCACGACCAGTCCGAAATGGCCTGCGCGCAAGGTGGACTCGAAGACCTCCGCCTTCGGAGCGGCCTTCCGGATGCCGCGCACGGCCACCGGCTGACCGATGTCGTCGACCTCCCCGACGAAGGCGAGGATGGGGCAGGTCAGCTCCGCCAGCGAGACCGGCCGGTCGCCGATCACGAACCCGCCGGACATCATCCGGTTGTGCACGATGAACTGCTGGAGCAACTCTGCGACGGCCGGACCGGACCAGGCCACCCAGCCCTCGGTGGACAGGAACCGACGCTGCTGCTCCCGGGGCAGGAGTGCCTCCCGGTCGTGCAACTGACGCAGGAAGTCCAGCCGGGACTTCGCCGTCTTGACCGGATCGAGTAGCTGGAATCCCGTGCGGGCCATCCATCCCGCGATGGAGAGCCGGGTGAACACGTGGTCCGCGAGGAAGTCCGCGGCGCGGGTGGCCAGGCCGGCCGGGATCCCGAGCGGCAGCGCGGCCAACGTGTCCACCGGTGCGCCGAAGGTGACGAGGCTGGCGATGTTCTTGCACCGTCGGTACGCGGCCGCCTGGTAGCAGAACATGCCGCCCTGCGAGTACCCGGACAGGTGCACGTCCCGTCCGGTGTGCTTGTGCACCCGGTCGATGATCTCGCTGATCGCCACGACGTGGTCGGTCAGGGTGCGGTCCCAACCGCCGTCCTCCGTTGCGGGCGAACCGAAGTCGACCACCCAGGGATCCAGGCCCATGCCGTGCAGGATGCCGACCGCGCCCTGGTCCTGGGTGACGTCGTAGACGTCGGCGGACATCATCATCGGGGGCACGAGCACGATCGGCGGCCGCGCGACGTCGGCGGCCTCGTCGGCGAAGTAGCGGCGCAGCCGGTACATCGGTTCGCGTTCGACGACCCGGAACTCCGACGGCTGGGCTTCGGTCTCGAGGCCACCGAGCCGCATGACCTCGAGACCGTTCTGGGCGGTGGCGACGACCCGCCGCACGGAACCGTTCAGAACCTCCGGATACCAACCCACTGTGCCCCCAATGACTCGACGATCACGCTGGGGTCACTATATTCTGCGCCGCCACGCAGGGCCGATCAATGCGTGAGCCAGCCCCGCAATGTGTCCAGCGACTCACGCACACCGTCGAGCTGCCGTGCGACCTGGACCCCAGCGGTGCCACCGCGAGCGTCCCGCGAGGAGATCGAGCCCTCGACGGTGAGCACCTCCCGCACCCCCGGCGTGAGTGCCGGGTCGACGCCCGCCAGCTCCTCGTCGGTGAGGTCCTCGAGCCCGACCCCGCGCGCCTCCGCGACCCGGACGCACGCGCCGGCCGCCTCGTGCGCGACCCGGAACGGAACACCTTGGCGCACCATCCATTCCGCGATGTCGGTGGCCAGGGTGAAGCCGGCCGGGGCCAGCTCCGCCATCCGCTCGGTGTGGAACTCGAGGGTGGAGACCAGTCCGGTGATCGCCGGCAGCAGCAGTTCGAGCTGTGCGACCGAGTCGAAGACCGGCTCCTTGTCCTCCTGCAGGTCCCGGTTGTACGCGAGCGGCTGCGCCTTGAGCGTGGCGAGCAGGCCGGTCAGGTTGCCGATCAACCGGCCCGACTTGCCGCGCGTCAGCTCCGAGACGTCGGGATTCTTCTTCTGCGGCATGATCGACGATCCGGTCGACCACGCGTCGGCCAGCGTGATGTACCCGAATTCCGGTGTGCTCCAGATGATCACCTCTTCGGCCATCCGGGACAGGTCGACGCCGATCATGGCGAGCACGAAGGCCGCCTCCGCCGCGAAGTCCCGGGAGGACGTCGCGTCGATCGAGTTGTCCGCCGCCGCGTCGAAGTTCAGCTCCGCGGCGATCGCGTCCGGGTTGAGCCCGAGCGACGAGCCGGCCAGCGCGCCCGACCCGTACGGCGAGACGGCGGCCCGCTTGTCGAAGTCGACGATCCGCTGGACGTCCCGCAGCAGCGGGTGCGCGTGTGCGAGCAGGTGGTGCGCCAACAGCACCGGCTGAGCCGCCTGCAGGTGCGTCTTGCCCGGCATCACCGCGGCCGGGTGGGCCGCGGCCTGGGTGGCCAGCGCGTCGACGACGTCGAGCACGCCCGCCGCCACCCGGCGGACCGCGTCGCGCAGCCACATCCGGAACAGCGTGGCCACCTGGTCGTTGCGCGAGCGACCGGCCCGCAGCCGCCCACCCACCTCGGGACCGACGCGGTCGATCAGGCCGCGCTCGAGGGCGCCGTGGACGTCCTCGTCGGACTCGCTCGGGGTGAACGCGCGGCTGGCGACGTCGGCCGCCAGCCGCTCGAGCCCGTCGAGCATCGTCGCCAGGTCGGCCTCACCGAGCAGACCCGCCGAGTGCAGGACCTTCGCGTGCGCCATCGAGGCGCGCGTGTCGTAGGGCGCGAGCACCCAGTCGAAGTGCGTGGACTTGCTCAGCGCCGCCATGGCGGCGGCCGGTCCGGACTCGAACCGGCCGCCCCAGAGGGCACCCTCGTTGGTGCCGTGTTCGGCCATCGTTACAGGCCCAGATCCCGCTTCGCGGCGACCTTGGACGACAGGCCGTGGATGTTGACGAAGCCCTTGGCGTAGGTCTGGTCGAAGGTGTCGCCCTCGTCGTAGGTCGCAAGGTTGAAGTCGTACAGCGACTCCGGGCTGCGGCGGCCGTTGACCGTGATGGCCCCACCGTGCAGGAACAGGCGGATGTCGCCGGTGACCCGCTCCTGCGTCTTGGCGACGAAGGTGTCCAGCGCGTCCTTGAGCGGGGAGAACCAGAGGCCGTCGTAGACCAGCTCGGACCAGCGCTGCTCCATCTGACGCTTGTACCGGCCGAGCTCGCGCTCGAGGGTGACGTGCTCGAGTTCCTGGTGCGCGGTGATGAGCACCATCGCGCCGGGGGCCTCGTAGATCTCGCGGCTCTTGATGCCCACGAGACGGTCCTCGACGACGTCCAGACGGCCGACGCCCTGCGCACCCGCACGCTTGTTCAGCTCCTGGATGGCCTCGAGCACGGTGACGGGCTTGCCGTCGATCGCGACGGGCTTGCCGGCCTCGAAGCTGATGATCAGCTCGTCGGGGGCGTTCCAGTTGACCGTGGGGTCCTGGGTGTAGTCGTAGACGTCCTTGGTCGGCGCGTTCCACAGGTCCTCGAGGAACCCGGTCTCGACCGCGCGGCCCCACACGTTCTGGTCAATCGAGAACGGCGACTTCTTGGAGACGTTGATCGGGATGTTGTTCTCTTCGGCGAACTTGATCGCCTTCTCGCGGGTCCACGCGTAGTCGCGGACCGGTGCGATGACCTCGAGGTCGGGCGCGAGGGCGCCGAAGCCGACCTCGAAGCGGACCTGGTCGTTGCCCTTGCCGGTGCAGCCGTGCGAGACGACGGTGCCGCCGTGGGCGCGGGCCGCCTCGACGATGTGCTTGACGATCAGCGGCCGGCTGATGGCCGACACCAGCGGGTACCGGTCCATGTACAGCGCGTTGGCCTGGATGGTCGGCAGGCAGTACTCGTCCGCGAACTCGTCGCGAGCGTCCACCACGACCGACTCGACGGCACCGCAGTCGAGGGCACGCTGACGCACGACCTCCATGTCCTCGCCGCCCTGGCCGAGATCGATGGCGACGGCGACAACTTCCTTGCCCGTCTCCTTGCCGATCCAGCTGATGGCCACTGAGGTGTCAAGCCCGCCCGAGTAGGCGAGTACGACGCGTTCAGCCATGGTCTTTGTGCTCCTTAAGGTTGGAAAGCCTCGCCAGTACGTGAGGCGAGAGGTTCAGTTGTCGGGCCGTCGATCGGCCCGTCAGGCCAGCTTTTCGATCATGTCGGCGAGCTGCGCACCGGTGCGCGGTTCGCGGGCGATAACAAGAATGGTGTCATCCCCGGCAATGGTTCCCACAACCTCCGGCAGCGAAGCCCGGTCCAGGGCGCTCGCGAGGTAGTGCGCGGCGCCCGGCGGCGTGCGCAGCACGGCCAGGTTTCCGCTGGCGTCGGTGGACACCAACAGCTCCCCCAGCAGCCGGGCGAGCCGGTCCGTCCCGCCCGAGACGCCGCGCACCGGGCTGCCGTCCTCCGGCACCACGTACACCCCGGCACCGCCGTCGGCGGCCCGCAGCTTCACCGCGCCCAGCTCCTCGAGATCGCGGGAGAGGGTCGCGTTGGACACCTCGATGCCCTCGGCTGCGAGCAGCGCGGCCAGCTCCGGCTGGCTACGCACCTCGTGGGTGGCGAGCAGCGCGGTGATCCGCGACTGCCTGCCCGCCCGGGTGTGGGCGACGGTCTGCGACCGCGCCGACTCGGACCGGGCGGTGGTCACGGCCTCGTCCCGTCACCCTGCACAGTCCCGTCACCCTGCCCAGTCCGGCTGTTCTGCTCGAGCAGCCACACCAGCAGCGCCTTCTGCGCGTGCAGCCGGTTCTCCGCCTCGTCCCACACCGCGCTCTGCGGTCCGTCGATGACCTCGTCGGTGATCTCGTCGCCGCGGTGCGCGGGCAGGCAGTGCAGCACCACCGCACCCGGCGCCGCCTTCGCCAGCAGGGCCGCGTTGATCTGGAACGGCCGGAACGGCCCGACCCGGTCGAGTCCGTCGTTCTCCTGCCCCATCGAGGTCCACGCGTCGGTCACCAGCGCGTCCGCGCCGACCGCGGCCGCCTGCGGGTCGTCGGTGACGGTGACACTGGCACCGGTCTCGGCGGCCCGGGCCCGGGCCGCGTCGAGCACCCACTCGGCGGGCGCGAAGCCCGCGGGCGCCGCGACGGTCACGTGGATGCCGGCGGTGACGCCACCGAGCAGCAGCGAGTGCGCCATGTTGTTGGCGCCGTCACCGAGGTAGGTCAGCCGCAGACCCTTCAGCTCGCCCTTGCGCTCGGCGAGGGTCTGCAGGTCCGCGAGCACCTGGCACGGGTGGAACTCGTCGGAGAGCGCGTTGACGATCGGCACCGTCGCACCCTCCGCCATCTGCTCGAGCCGGTCCTGGCCGAAGGTGCGCCACACGACCGCGTCGACGTAACGCGAGAGCACCCGTCCGGTGTCCTGCAACGTCTCCTCGCGGCCGAGCTGGGTGTTGCGGCCGTCGACGACCACGGCGTGCCCGCCGAGCTGCGCGATGCCCATCTCGAAGGAGAAGCGGGTGCGGGTGGAGTTCTTCTCGAAGATCACCCCGACCCCGCGCGGGCCAGCCAACGGCTGGCGCGCGGTCGGCGCCTTCTTCAGCTCCGCGGCCAGCGCGAGCACCTCGGCCTGCTGGGCCGGGCTCAGGTCGTCGTCCCGCAGGAAGTGCTTGACCGTGCTGGTGCTCTCGGTGGAACTCACTTCGTATCTCCCTGGCTATGAACTGCGTCGAGGATCCCGGGCAGAGCGGCCACGAAGCCGTCCGCCTGTGCCTCGGTGAGGATTAGCGGCGGCGCCAGCCGCACGACGCCGGGCTGCGCGGCGTTGATCAGGAAGCCCGCGTCTCGTGCCACGTTCTCGACGGCGGGCGCGACATCCGCGGTGAGCACGACGCCGAGCAGCAGACCCGAGCCACGCACGTGGTCCACGAGCGGATGCCCGATGCCCTCGATGCCGTGGATCAGGTGCTTGCCGAGTGCGTCGGCATGGCTGACCAGATCCTGGTCCGCGACGGTCCGCAGCACGGCGAGCGCGGCGGCCGCACTGACCGGGTTGCCGCCGAAGGTGGTGCCGTGCTTGCCGGGACTGAGCAGCTCCGCGGCCGCCCCCGTGGCAATGCAGGCACCGATCGGCAGGCCGCCGCCGAGACCCTTCGCGAGGGTCATCACGTCCGGCACGATGCCGACCGCCTGGTGGGCGTAGAACCAGCCGGTGCGCCCGATCCCGGTCTGCACCTCGTCGAGCACCAGCAACGCACCGCGTTCGGCGGTGATCCGGCGAGCCTCCACCAGGTATCCCTCGGGCGGCACCACGACGCCACTCTCGCCCATGATCGGCTCCAGGAACACCGCGGCGGTGTCCTCGTCGACAGCGGCGTCGAGTGCGGCGATGTCGCCGTACGGGACGTGTTCGACGCCGGCCGGCATCGGCTCGAACGGGGCCCGCTTGTCGGGCTGGCCGGTCAGGGCCAGCGCACCCATGGTGCGGCCGTGGAACGCCCGCTCCGCGGCGACGATCTTGCGGCGTCCGGTCAGCCGGGCGATCTTGAACGCGGCCTCGTTGGCCTCGGTGCCGGAGTTGCACAGGAACACCCGGCCGGTGACGCTGCCGCCCTCACCGGCACCGAGGTGCGCCAGCAACTGCTCGGCGAGCGCGATCCCCGGCTCGGTGGCGTACAGGTTCGAGGTGTGGCCGAGGGTGGACAGCTGGGCCGTCACGGCGTCGACGATCGCCGGGTGCGCGTGCCCGAGGATGTTGACCGCGATCCCGCCGAGCAGGTCCAGGTACTGCTTGCCGTTGGCGTCGGTGACCACCGCGCCCTCGCCGCGGACCAACGCCACCCGCGGCACCCCGTAGGTGTTCATCAGCGCGTGGGACCAGCGCTGCTGCAGCGGTTCTGTCATGACTGTCCTTCGAGGTTCTGGGTGGTGGGTGCGGGGGTGACCATGGTGCCGATGCCGGTGCCGGTGAGCAGTTCGAGCAGTACCGAGTGCGCGACGCGACCGTCGATCACGTGCGCGGAGGGGACGCCGCCGTGCACCGCGCGCAGGCAGGCCTCCATCTTCGGGACCATGCCGGCGTCGAGGCTCGGCAGCAGCTTTTCCAGTGTGGCGGAGTCGATCTCGCTGGCCAGCGACGACCGGTCCGGCCAGTCGGTGTACAGGCCCTCGACGTCGGTGAGCATCACCAGTCGCTCGGCGCCGATCGCCTCCGCGAGCGCGGCGGCGGCGGTGTCGGCATTGATGTTGTGCACCACGCCGTCGGCGTCGGGGGCGATGGTGGAGACCACCGGGATGCGCCCCGCGTCGATCAGGTCGAGCACCGCGTCGGGGTTGACGGTGGTGACGTCGCCGACGAGGCCGATGTCGGTGGCCTGGCCGTCGACCTGGACGGTGCGGCGGGTCGCGGTGAACAGGTGCGCGTCCTCGCCGGAGATCCCGACCGCGTACGGGCCGTGTGCGTTGATCAGCCCGACCAGTTCGCGGCCGACCTGCCCGAAGAGCACCATCCGGACCACGTCCATGACTTCCGGTGTGGTGACCCGGAATCCGCCCCGGAACTCGCCCTCCATGCCCAGACGCGTCAGCATGGCGTTGATCTGTGGGCCGCCGCCGTGCACGACGACCGGGTGCATGCCGACCGTGCGCAGGAACGCCATGTCCGCCGCGAACGCGCTCTTGAGCTGGTCGTCGACCATCGCGTTGCCGCCGTACTTGACCACGACGATCTTGCCGTGGAAACGCTGCAGCCAGGGCAGCGCCTCGGCGAGCACCTGCGCGCGGGCGGTGTCGTCGAGATGCTCGACGCCGGCGCTCATGACGAGTACGCCGAGTTCTCTTCGACGTACGCGTGCGAGAGGTCGGTGGTGCGGATGGAGACCTCCGCGTCACCGACGCCGAGCTCGATGCGCAGCGCGATGTCGATCCCGGACAGGTCCACCTCGCGGGCGCCGGGCGCGCCGACCCCGTCGATGCACACCGGGTTCCCGTTGAAGGACACCGAGATCCGGTCCGGGTCGAGTTCGATCGGGGCGATGCCGACGGCGGCCAGCACGCGGCCCCAGTTGGGGTCGGAGCCGAACAGCGCGGTCTTGACCAGGCTGTCGCGGGCGACGGTGCGGGCGCCGATCAGCGCGTCCTGCTCGGAGGCCGCACCGGCGACGGTGACCGTGACCCGCTTGGTGACGCCCTCGGCGTCGGCCATCAACTGGTCCGCGAGGTCGTCGCAGACCGCGAGGACGGCGGCGTTGAGGTCCTCCTGCGACGGCGTGATCTCGCTGGCACCCGAGGCGAGCAGCAGCACGGTGTCGTTGGTGGAGGTGGCGCCGTCGACGTCGAGGCGGTCGAAGGACATCCGGGTCGCGTTGCGCAGGGCCTCGTCGAGCTGCTCGGCGGTCGCGATGGCGTCGGTGGTGATGACGCAGAGCATGGTGGCCAGCGCGGGCGCGAGCATGCCGGCACCCTTGGCCATGCCGCCGACGTTCCACTTGCCGTCGTGGTGCAGGGCCGCCTGCTTGGGGACGGTGTCGGTGGTCATGATCGCGTACGCGGCGTCGGTGCCGCCGGAGATGCCGCCGGCCAGCTCGTGCACGATCTCGGTGACGCCGGCGAGCAGCGTGTCCATCGGCAGCCGGTCGCCGATCAGCCCGGTCGAGCACACCGCGACCTCGACGGCGCCGGTCTCCGTGCCCCAGTCGCTGAGCGTCGCGGCGACGTGCTCGGCCGTCTTGTGGGTGTCCTGGAACCCGGGGGCTCCGGTGCAGGCGTTGGCGCCGCCGGAGTTGAGGACCACGGCGCGGACCCGGCCGGTGCTCAGCACCTGCTGCGACCACAGCACCGGGGCGGCCTTGACCTTGTTGGTGGTGAACACGCCCGCCGCGGCGGTGTCCGGGCCCTCGTTGAACACCAGGGCCAGGTCGGGGCGGCCGCTGACCTTGATGCCGGCGGCGATGCCGGCCCCACGGAACCCGGCGGGCGCGGTGACGCCCTGGGTGCGGACGAGCTGTCCGCCGGCGACGGGGACGGAGTCGGGGATCACGGGCACGGCGTTCACGGGGCAACTCCCACGGTCGAGAGACCTGCGGTCTCGGGCAGGCCAAGGGCCAGGTTCATGGACTGGACGGCACCGCCGGCGGTGCCCTTGGTGAGATTGTCGATGGCGCAGATCACGACGAGCAGGCCGGCGGCCTCGTCGACGGTGAGGCCGATCTGGGCGGCGTTCGAGCCGATGACCGCGCCGGTCTGCGGAAACTTGTTGTGCGGCAGCACATGTACGAACGGCTCGTCGGCGTAGGCCTTCTCGTAGACCTCGCGGGCCCGCTGCTCGTCGACCGTCGTGGCGGCGGTGCAGGTGGCGAGGATCCCGCGCGGCATCGGGGCCAGCACCGGGGTGAACGAGACCGACACCGTGGCGTCGGTGAGCGCGGAGAGGTTCTGGGTGATCTCGGGGGTGTGCCGGTGCACGCCGCCGACGCCGTACGCGCGCGCCGACCCCATCACCTCCGAGCCGAGCAGGTCGGCCTTGGGCGCGCGGCCCGCGCCGGAGGTGCCGCTGACCGCGACCACGTTGACCCGGGTCTCGACGATCCCCGCGGCCACCGCGGGCGCCAGCGCCAGGCTGGCCGCGGTCGGGTAGCAGCCGGGGACCGCGATCCGGGTGGCCCCGGTCAGCTTCTCCCGGTGGCCCGGCAGTTCCGGCAGCCCGTACGGCCAGGTCCCCGCGTGCTCGCTGTTGTAGTAACGCTCCCACTCGGAGGCGCTGCTCAGCCGGAAGTCGGCGCCGCAGTCGATGATCACGGTGTCCTGGGACAGCTGGGTGGCGATGGCGGCCGAGTTGCCGTGCGGCAGACCGAGGAACACCACGTCGTGGCCGTCCAGTCGGTCGATGTCGGTGGGCTCGAGGACGCGGTCGGCCAGCGGCAGCAGATGCGGGTGATGCTCGCCGAGGGTGCTGCCGGCGTTGCCGCCCGCGGTGAGCGCGCCAATCGTCAGCGTGCCGTCGAGGTAGGCGGGGTGCCCCAGCAGCAGCCGGAGGATCTCACCGCCCGCGTACCCGCTCGCCCCTGCGATCGCGACCCGGATCGGCGCGGACGCCGTGCCTGAGGAACCTGCAGAAATCACCATACGATTGATTATGCATCATGATGCAATCTCATGCACGCGCAGTCACCCCGGCCGTCCCAGTCGCCTCAGCCCACGAAGGCGACCGCGTAGAACACCCAGCTCGTCACGGCGGTGAGGATCATGCCGACCGCCGCCACCGGGGCCCACCGCCGATGCCACGCGGAGTGCCCACCCGGCTGCGGCGGGTTGCCGAAGTTGCGCACCGCGCGGACGATCACCACCGGCCACAACAGCACCGAGAATACGGCGAACACCAGGTGGATCGCCAGGGCCGTCCACACCGCGCCGGACGCCTCGCCCCCGACCACGCCGGCCGCGCGCTCCTCCCAGCCGTTGAGGCGCACGTCCAACTCGAAGAGCACCACGGCCACCAGCAGTCCGAGGCCCAGCGGGATCTGCACCCGCCGATGCAGGCCGAACCGTCGCCGGACCTTCACCTGGTACACGCTCCACACCAGGACGACGGTCACCAGCGCCATGACGAGGACCATCAGGTCCATCATCAGAGAGGCCCTCGTACCGAAGAACCCGTCGATCCCGCTGAAGTCGTCCATCACAGAGCCCGTGCCTTTTCGTCGTCGGATGCCCGGCAGCACCGCCCTCGATGCCGCTCTCGCGCGTTGACGACGGTTTTACCGACACCGTGTCGGTAAAACCGTCACGCGGACGTTAACACGCTCCCGACGAGGAGCCGATCCGGGGTGCGGCGGGCGTCAGCCGCCGAACACGCTCTCGCGCACCACGTGCTTGGTCAACTTGCCGGACGGGTTGCGCGGCAACGACTCCACCAGCACCAGCTCCCGCGGGATCTTGTAGCGGGCGAGCTTGCCGGACAGGTACTCGCGCAGTTCCTCGAGCTCGAGGTCGCACCCCGCCGCCGGCACCACGACGGCGACCACGGTCTCGCCCCACTCGCGGTGCGGCCGGCCGATCACCRCCACGTCGAGGACGTCCTCGCGCGGCCGGATCGCCTCCTCCACCTCCTGCGAGTAGACGTTCTCGCCGCCGGTGATGATGATGTCCTTGGTGCGGTCGACGATGTACAGGTAGCCGTCCTCGTCCAGCCGGGCGACGTCGCCGGTCCGGTACCAGCGACCCTCGAACACCTCCGCGGTGGCCTCGTCGTTGTTCAGGTACCCGAGCATCCGGGTGTCCCCGCTGAGCCAGATCTCGCCGGTCTCCCCCGGCCCGGCGTCGACGCCGTCGGCGCGGACCACTCGCAGGTCGACCCCGGGCATGCCGCCGCGCCCGATCGACCCGGCCTTCGCGATCTGCTCGTGCGGGTACAGCGCGGTGCCGGTCGGACCCATCTCGCTCATGCCGTACACCTGGTAGAAGTCCTCGGACCGGTACGCCAGCTGCAGTTGCCGTGCGACCTCGGCGCCGATCGGGGCGCCGCCGTAGGTCCACCGCCGCATGGTCGAGAAGTCGTAGGCGGACAGGTCGATGCCGGCCGACCGGGCCACCTGCAGCGGCGCCAGGTAGGCGATCGGGGCGCCGAAGAAGGCGGTGATCTTCTCGGCGCCGATGATCTCGAGGAAGGGCAACGGCGCGTACTCGCGCATCAGGACGACCGTGCCGCCGAGGAACATGGTCGGGACGAACCAGACGTTGAGCGGGGCCGCGTGCCAGATCGGCATCGCGATCAGCACCCGCTCGTCGCGGTCGAGGTTGAGGGTGGTCGCGATGTACGGCGCGACGGTGGTGATCGAGCGATGGGTGTGCAGGCAGCCCTTGGGGGCGCTGGTGGTCCCCGAGGTGTAGAGCACCTGGGCGATGTCGGTCTCGTCCAGCTCGACGCCGTCCCACTCGTCGGCGACGTCGACGAGCGCGTCGAAGTCCCGTTCGACGTCCGACCCACCCTCGGTGAACAGCCAGTCGACCTGCGGCGCACCAGCTTCCACCACCGGTCGCAGCTCGGCCGACGCGACGCCCACCGTCGCCCCGCTGTGCCGCAGCAGGTACTCGACCTCCGGCGGCGCGAGCTTGTGGTTGACCGGCACGACCGCCGCACCGGCCCGCCAGGCGCCGAACGCGGCGATCACGAATCCGGGCGTGTTGAAGGTCATCACCGCAACACGGTCGCCGCGGCCGACGCCGCGGGCCCGGAATACCTCGGCGGCGCGCCGGGAGGCGGCCAGCAGTTCCCGGTAGGTGATGCGCTCGGCCCCGTACACCACCGCTTCCTTGTCGGGGAATTTCCGGCAGGTGCTCTCGAGCATCGTCGTCAGGTTCATGAGTTCTCCTTGGGACGTCCCGGGGTGTCTCCGGGTCGGGGATTGCCGTGTGCGCCGATTCGTTCTACAGTCAGCTCTCGTAAGGATTGAACCATGATTCATAGTTTCGGGAAAGGTGGTGCCCGATGGCGTACCGAGCGACCGACAAGACCCGGGCCGCGCAGGCACAGCGCCGCGAACTGCTGCTGGCCACCTCCGAGAAGCTGATCGCCGCCGGCGGGTTCGCGGCCGCACCGGTCAAGGCCATCRCCGACGCCTGCGGCATGAGCGTCGGGTCGGTGTACTCGCACTTCGCCGGTCGCGCCGACCTGCTGGCCGCCGTGTTCCGACGCGGCGCCGACCAGGAACTGGCCGAGGTCCGCAAGGCCGTCGAGGCATGCGAGAGCGCCACCGACCGACTGCAGGCCGTCGTCCGCACCTTCGCCTGGCGCGCCATCCGCGGCCGGCAGATGGCCTGGTCGCTGCTGTTCGAACCGGTCGACCCACGGGTCGACGAGGAACGCCTGATCTACCGCCGCTCCTACGTGGAGGTGACGACGGCGATCCTGCACGACGGCATCGCCTCCGGCGAGTTCCCCGCGCAGCACGTCGACATCGCCGCCGCCGCCCTGATCGGCGCCATCAGCGAGTCGCTCGCCGGCCGGCTGTCCCCGGTGCCGGCAGAGGCGACGGAGGCATCCTCCGACGCCGACATCGTCGACGCCATCCTCGGACTCTGCCTGCGCGCGGTCGGCGCCGAGCCGGTTTCAACCACGGCCACCCCTCCCGGCCACCCCGCCTGATCCACCCCGCCACCGAATCCCGAAGGGACGCACCATGACCAACGTCGTAGCGCAGGGACACCACACCCACGAGGTCTTCAACCAGGCGCCGCCGCGTGTGGACGTCAACGAGTACACCTCGAACATCCCGCTCGTCGAGGGCGTGCGCCGGTACGACGCGGACTGGGCGCAGTCGCACCTCACCGACGTCGGGGCGCTGGTCGGGACCGAAAGCTTCATCCACGACGCGGAACTCGCCAACACGGAGATCCCGCGCCTGCACAGCCACGACAAGCACGGCAACCGCATCGACGAGGTCGAGTACCACCCCGCGTACCACCGCATCATCTCGGCCGCCGTCGAGCACGGCGCACACACCAGCGCCTGGGCCGAGCCGCGCGCAGGCGCCAACGTGGCCCGCGCCGCGACGTTCATGATGTTCGCCCAGATCGAGCCCGGACACTCCTGCCCGGTCTCGATGACCCACTCGGTGGTGCCGGCGCTGGAACTGCAGCCCGAACTCGCGCAGGTGTGGCTGCCCCGGCTGTACGCACGCGGCTACGACGGCGCGCTGCGCGCCCCCGGCGACAAGCCCGGTGTGCTGTTCGGAATGGCGATGACCGAGAAGCAGGGCGGCTCGGACGTGCGCGCCAACACCACCACCGCGACCTCGATCGGCGGGCGCGACTACGTACTCAACGGCCACAAGTGGTTCTGCTCGGCGCCGATGTCCGACGGCTTCCTGATCCTGGCCCAGACCGTGCAGGACGGCGCCGAGGGGCTCTCCTGCTTCCTGGTGCCCCGTGTGCTCGAGAACGGCACCCGCAACGTGTTCCGGATCCAGCGGCTCAAGGACAAGCTCGGCAACAAGTCCAACGCCTCGTCCGAAATCGAACTCGACGGCACCGTCGGCCACCTGGTCGGCGAGCCCGGCCGCGGCGTGCGCACCATCATCGAGATGGTGGCCCGCACCCGGCTGGACTGCGTGTACGGCTCCACCGCCGGCATGCGTCAGTCCGTGGCCGAGGCGCTCTGGCACGTCCGCAACCGGGCCGCGTTCGGCGCCACGCTGATCGACCAGCCGGCGATGACCGCGGTCGCCGCGGACCTGGCGCTGGAGTCGGAGGCGGCGACGGCCACCTCGCTGCGGCTGGCCCGCGCCCACGACGACGACGCGTCGGAGTCCGAGAAGGCATTCCGCCGCCTGGCCACCGCGGTCAGCAAGTACTGGATCTGCAAGAGGGGTCCGCACCACGCCTACGAGGCACTCGAGTGCCTCGGCGGCAACGGCTACACCGAGGCGTTCCCGCTGGCGCGGCGCTACCGCGAGCAGCCGGTGATGGCCGTGTGGGAGGGCTCGGGCAACGTCATCGCGCTCGACGTGCTGCGCGCCATGACCCGCGAGCCGGAGTCGGTGCAGGCGTTCGACGCCGAGCTCGGGCTGGCCCGCGGCGCGTCGACGATCTTCGACGCCCACCACGACGCGATGCGACGCTCGCTCGCCGAACTGGCCACCCTGCCCCCCGCCCAGGCGCAGCTGCGGGCACGGGCCGTCGCCGCCTCGATGGCGCTGGGTCTGCAGGGTTCCCTGCTCCTGCGCACCGCCCCGACCGCGGTCGCAGAAGCCTTCCTCGCCGCCCGCCTCGGACCCGAGCGCGACCTCGAGTACGGCAGCCTGCCCGCCGGCACCGACTTCGCGACGATTCTCGACCGGCACTGAGCCGAGCGGTCCGGTCGGCGGGCTCCCCCGTCAGCCGGACCAGCCGGACCGGCGATCGAGGTCGGCGAAGGAATCCTTCGGCTTGCGCTGCCCGAAGTTCTCGTTGATCGACACGATGAATAGCATCGTGACGCCGATCAGCACCACCGCGATCGTGACGACCACGACGGCGTAAGCGAACGCGACAAGTATTTCCATCACAGCACCTCTCGGAGTGGACTGAGGGCTCACGCTACGCCCCGCGCGACGGCGCAGCGCGGTGTTCACCGCGTCCCGGTGGCGTTGACACGGCCCGAATCGCGGGCCTAGCGTCGATCGAGAGCCAGCTCTTCCCGCCCAGCTCTGGGGGTCGTCGATGCTTCGTGGTGCCGCAGTATGCCTGGCCTCGATCGGTGTGCTGGTTCTCGCCGGCTGCACCAGCTCGCCGAGCTCCGAGTCCACCTCGTCCTCGCCCCCGAGTGCGGCGTCCGGGAGTCCCGGCGCGCAGACTCCCCAACTCGCGCCGGTCTCGCTCGCTCCGATGCCGGTCGGCACCGCCATGCTCAGCTGGGACCCGGCGACGCAACTCGTCACCGCTCAGATCGACATGTACGGGTTCACGCCGAACAGCAGCCACGCGATGCACCTGCACCCCGGTACCTGCGCCGACCAGGGTCAGCCGCCGTCGGTGCCCCTGCCCGACATCGCCGCGGACGCGGCCGGCGCCGTCAACCAGACCGTGGTCAGTGCGCCCGTGCCGGACGGACTGCCCGCCGACTCGTACCTCAACATCCACCTGGCGCCGGCCGCCCAGCTGGGCGCTCCCACCGACGTCAGCTTCACCCCGGTCGCCTGTGCCGACCTGCCGGCCGGCACGCCCGCCCCCGGCCCGGTGTCCATGCAGGTCCAGGTCCCGCCGAAGAACGGGAAGACCCCGAGCGGCAGGACGGACCTCGCGTACGACGCGACCGCCCGCACCCTGCGCGTCCAGGTGACGGCCACCGGGCTGCCCCCGGACACCGGCCATGCCGTGCACATCCACTCCGGGTCCTGCCTTGCCCAGGGCGCGGTGATGTACCCACTGCCGGACCTGACCGCCGACGGCTCCGGCAACGCCTCCCTGACGACCACCGTCGACAACGTCGACTCGCCCCCGCCGGACACCGGCTGGTACGTCAACGTGCACCTGGGTCCGATGAGCCAGATCCTCGAAAACAACTCCCCCACACTGCTGTTCGCGCCGATCCTGTGTGGCGACGTCGCCGGGTAGGGGTCAGCTGTCCATCGACTTGCGGATCTCGTCCAGCTTGCTCCGGGCCGCCTTCTGCCGGTCTTCCCACTGTTCGTCGAGGCTGCGGCCCGCCGGGGTGCCCGCGTCGAGCTCCCGCGCGCCCATCGCACGGCCGGCGATCGACTCGATCTTCTCGCGCACGGCGTCGAAGGTCGGCACCCCGGCGTCGGTGTAGTCGGACGCGGGCACCGCGATCGGGGCGGCGGTCAGGGTTGCGGGCGGCGGAGCCTCGGACGCCCCGGCCTCAGATGCCGCGGGCTCGGAAGCCGCCGGCGCGGGCGTCTCCGCCGCCGGCGGGTCGGGCACGACCTCCGCGTCCAGCACCGGCAGCGGTTCCGCTGCGGGGTCCTTCGGGGATTCGCTCATCACGCCACACTCCTCTTCCGCGGGTTCCCCAACCCTATGCCGCCGAAAGAGATCGGCGGGCGAGCACGAGGTCTCCTGCTCCCCCCGCAGCTGGGCACCCACCGCGGCGGAGGCCGCGGCGACCGCGGCGTCGCGGACCGCGCTGGCCTCGTCCTCGGTGAGGGTGCGATCGGTGGCCCGCACCCGCAGCGCGAACGCCAGCGACTTGCGGCCCGCGCCGACCTGTTCGCCCTCGAACACGTCGAAGAGGCGGACGTCCTCGAGCAGCTCGCCGCCGCCGGCGCGCAGCGCCGACTCCACCGCGGCCGCGGGCACCGAGGTCTCGACCACCACCGCCACGTCCTGCAGCACTGCCGGGAACGGCGAGACCCGCGGCGCGGGCAGCACCTCGACGATCGGCAGCGCGGTGAGGTTCAGCTCCACGGCGCAGGTCCGCGCCGGCAGCCCGGCCCGCTCGAGCACCGCCGGGTGCAGCTCGCCGGCGTGACCGACCACCACCCCGTCGACCAACAGCTCGGCGCACCGGCCCGGATGCCACGGCAGGTACTGGGCGGCGCGCCGCTCGAGCACCACCCCGGCGGTGGCCGCGATCGTCTCCGCGGCCGCGAATGCGTCGGTGGCGTCGGCAACGCGGCCCGGGCCCCACGGTCCGCTCGGGTCGCGGTGCCCGGTCAGCACCGCAGCCACGTGCACAGGCTGGGCCGGCAGCGACCGCAGCAGATCCGCGATCTGGTCGTCGGTGGGCCGACGGTCCACCGGCAGCACCGCGACCGGCTTGGTGTCCGGACCGGGCTGGACCACCTGCGCGATGCCGAACAGCGCGAGGTCGCGCTGACCACGGGAAGTGTTGCGGGACAAGATCTCCAGCAGCCCCGGCAGCAGCGTGCTGGCCAGTTCGGGGCGGTCCGACTCGAGCGGGTTGAGCACCCGGCTGGTGTTGCGGCGCGGGTCGTCGGCGTCCAGACCCCAGGTGTCGAACACCCCGGTGGGCAGGAACACCGTCGGCAGCACCTCGGCGTAGCCGTCGAAGGCGAGCGCCTTGCCGACCGCGCGGCGGCGACGCTGCTCGGCGGTCAGTCCGCGGCCGGCCGGGGCCGCGGGCAGCACCGACGGGATCTGCTCGAGCCCCTCGAGTCGCAGCACCTCCTCGACCAGGTCCGCGGGGCCGGTGAGGTCCGGACGCCAGGAGGGCGGGCTGACGACGAGCTGGCCGTGGCCCGCGTCGCTGACGGCCACGTCCACGCCGCAGCCGACCTGGGTGAGGCGGCGCGCGGCGGTCCCGTTCGGGTACGCGACGCCCGCGACCCGGTCGGGCAGGTCGATGTCCATCCGGATGGCGTCCGCCGCCGGCACCGCGCCGACGTCGGTGAGCACCGGCTCGACCTGGCCGTCCGCGATCTCGGCGAGCAGCCCGGCGGCCCGGTCCAGTGCGGCGGCCGAGAGCGCGGGGTCCACCACACGCTCGTAGCGCTTGCTGGCCTCGCTGATCAGCTTGTGCCGGCGGGAGGTCTTGAACACCGCGAGCGGGCTCCAGATCGCGGCCTCGAGCAGCACGTCGGTGGTGTCCGCGCCGACCTCGGTGCTGGCGCCGCCCATGACGCCGGCCAGCGAGATCGCCCCGGTGTCGTCGCAGATCACCACGTCCTCCGCGTCGAGCGTCCGCTCCACGCCGTCGAGGGTGGTCAGCTTCTCGTCCGCCTCGGCCCGGCGGACCACGAGCGTGCCGTCGAGCTTGGCGGCGTCGAAGGCGTGCAGCGGGTGGCCCAGCTCGAGCATCACGTAGTTGGTGACGTCGACGGCCGGGGAGATCGGCCGGACACCGGAGAGCAGCAGTCGGCGCTGCATCCACCACGGGGTGACGGCCGACGGGTTCACACCGGTGACGCGGCGCAGCGCGAAGCGCGGCGAACCGGACTCCGGCTCCACCCGCAGCGGCCAGGCCTCGCCCGACGCCTCGTGCGGCACCAGCACCGCCGGGTCCGCGAACTCCAGGTCGAAGCCGCAGGCCAGCTCGCGGGTCAGCCCGCGCAGCGAGAAGCAGTAGCCGCGGTCGGGGGTGATGTTCAGTTCGATGATCGTGTCACCGAGGCCGAGCAGCTCGTTGGCGTCGGTGCCGGGCTCCGCGGTCCCGGGCTCGAGCACCAGGATGCCGGAGTGGTCCTTGCCGATGCCCAGCTCGGCGACCGAGCAGATCATGCCGTCCGACACCTGGCCGTAAGTCTTGCGAGCGGCGATCTTGAAGTCGCCGGGCAGCACGGCGCCGGGCAGGGCCGCGACGATCAGGTCGCCCTCGGCGAAGTTACGGGCGCCGCAGACGATTCCGCGGTCCTCGGCCTCGCCGACGTCCACCTGGCACATCCGGATCGGCTTCTTGAACTCGGTGAGTTCGGTGATCGAGGTGACCCGGCCGACCACCAGCGGCCCGGGCACCTTGTGCAGGACGTCGACCTCCTCGACCTCGAGGCCGACGCGGACGAAGCCGGCGTCCAACTCCTCGGCCGTCACCTCCCAGCCGGGGGTCGCCCGCTGCAGGATCTCGGTCAGCCACGATTGCGCTACTCGCACGTCTACTCAGCTCTCTCGTTCTCGTCGATCAGGCCTGGACACCGAAGGGCAGCGTGAATCGCACGTCGCCCTCGACGATGTCGCGCATGTCCGGGATGCCGTTGCGGAACTGCAGGGTGCGCTCGAGGCCCATGCCGAACGCGAAGCCCGAGTACTCCTCGGGGTCGATTCCGCTGGCGCGCAGCACCTTCGGGTTGACCATGCCGCAGCCGCCCCACTCCACCCAGCCGGCGCCGCCCTTCTTGCCGGGGAACCACACGTCCACCTCGGCGGACGGCTCGGTGAACGGGAAGTAGTTGGGCCGCATCCGGGTCCGGGTCTCGGGCCCGAACAGGGCCCGCGCGAAGGCGTCGAGGGTGCCACGCAGGTGCGCCATGGTCAGACCCTTGTCCACGGCCAGGCCCTCCACCTGGGAGAAGACCGGGGTGTGTGTGGCGTCGAGTTCGTCGGTCCGGAAGGTCCGCCCCGGGCACACCACGTAGATCGGCACCTCGCGCGAGAGCATCGTGCGGACCTGCACCGGGGAGGTGTGGGTGCGCAGCACCTGACGCGAGCCCTCGGGCGCGACGTGGAAGGTGTCCTGCATGGTGCGGGCCGGGTGGTCCGGCAGGAAGTTCAGCGCGTCGAAGTTGAAGTGCTCGGTCTCGACCTCGGGACCCTCCGCCACCTCCCAGCCCATCGCGACGAACACGTCCGAGACCTGCTCGGAGATGATCGTGATCGGGTGCCGGGCGCCCACCGGCCGGCGACCGGCCGGCAGCGTCACGTCGATCGCCTCCGCGACGAGGACGGCGGCGTCGCGCTCGGCCAGCAGCACCTCGCGGCGCGCGTCGTACGCGGCCGTGGCGCGGGTACGGGCGGCGTTGACGCGCTTGCCCGCGTCGGCCTTCTCCTTGCCGGGCAGCGCACCGAGCGCCCGCCGGACCAGCGAGAGCGGCGCCTTGTCGCCGAGGAACTCGATCTTGGCCTTGGCCAGGGCATCGAGATCCGCGGCCGCGGCGAACCCCTGCTCCGCCTGCGCGGCGGACGCGTCGAGCGCCGCCTCGGTGAGTGCGTCGGCGTCGATGGACGCTGAACTGTCGGGCTCGTTCTTTGCCACGGCTTGTGAATCTCCTCGTCGATGGTCAGTGCGTCGCGGGTTGCAACGATCCTAGGTTGCGGGCCCGACAGGTCGGTGCTGCACCCGGGCGCTGGCGTACAGGCAGATGGCGGCGGCGGTGGCCAGGTTGAGGCTCTCGGCGCGGCCACGGATGGGGATCCGGACGCGGTGGTCCGCGCGGGCCGCGATCGCCGGGTCGAGCCCGTGCGCCTCGTTGCCGAACAGCCACGCGGTCGGGCGGGCCAACAACTCGTCCGCCTCGTCGAGGTCCACCTCGCCGTCGGCGGCGGTCGCCAGGATCTGCACCCCGGCCGCTGCCACCCGTTCGAGCACGAGGTCCACGTCCCGCTCGCGGGCGACCGGCAGGTGGAACACGCTGCCCGCCGACGACCGCACGCACTTGCCGTTGTGCGGGTCGACGCTGTCGCCGGCCAGGATCGCGGCGTCCGCCCCGACCGCGTCCGCGACCCGGATCACGGTGCCCGCGTTGCCCGGCTCCGACACCGCCACCGGCACGGCCAGCAGCCGCGGACTCGACCCGAGGGCGACTTCCAGCGGCACGTCGAGCAGTCCGCACACCGCGACGAGCCCGGGCGGCGTGACGGTGTCGCTGAGCGCGCGGGCCGCGCGCTCGGTGATCGGCGAGGTGCGGACGCCCGCGGCCTCCGCGGCGGCCAACAGGTCGCCGTACCGGCTCGCCGCGTCCTCGGTGACGAACAGCTCCTGGACCCGCCCGGTGGCCAGCGCCTCGGTCACCGAGTTGGACCCCTCGGCGAGGAACCGGCCGGTCTTCCTGCGCTCGGCGCCGCGCAGCAGCTTGACAGCAGAAACGACCCGTGGCGTCCGCTCGGTGAACGGGTCCACGGGTCGTTCCTGGAACAACTTGCTCAGGCTGCGTCCCCGGCAGGGGCGTTCACGTCGGCCRGCAGTGCGGCCTTCGCGATGGCCACCAGGCCGGCAAACGCCTCGGCGTCGGAGACGGCCAGCTCGGCGAGGATCTTGCGGTCGACCTCGACACCCGCGGCACCCAGGCCCTGGATGAAGCGGTTGTAGGTCATGTCGTTCGCGCGGGCGGCAGCGTTGATACGCGTGATCCACAGCTTGCGGAAGTCACCCTTGCGCGCGCGGCGGTCCCGGTACGCGTAGCTGAGCGAGTGGAGCTGCTGCTCCTTGGCCTTGGTGTAGAGGCGCGAGCGCTGTCCACGGTAGCCCTTGGAGGCCTCGAGAATTGAACGACGCTTCTTCTGGGCGTTGACCGCCCTCTTTACGCGTGCCACTGGGAAATCCTGTCGATCTCGGGGCGCGACGCGCGCCCCTGGTTGGTCAAATAGTGCAGGTCAACGATCAGATGCCGAGCAGGCGCTTGATGCGGGGAACGTCCGCCTTGGCGACAACCGCAACACCGTCGAGGCGACGGGTCACCTTGCTGGCCTTGTGCTCGAGCAGGTGGCGACGGCCGGCCTTCTGGCGCAGGATCTTCCCGCTGCCGGACACCTTGAATCGCTTCGAGGTGCCGCTGTGGCTCTTCATCTTGGGCATGGAGTCCTCAGTTCTGTGTTCTTCGATACTGCGTACGGTCGTGCTGATCTGGTGGCCGGTGACGGCTAGCTTGCCGGCGTCTCCGGGGCAGAGCCCTCGGTCGGAGCCGGGGTGGGCTCCGCAGGCGCAGGTGCCGGTGCCGGTGCAGCCGGGGCCGGCGCCGAGGCGGGCCTCGGGACGACGACCGCGGGGGCCTGCGCGCTCTCCTGAGCCTTGACGCGGGTCTTCGCGCCCTTGTGCGGGGCGAGGACCATCGTCATGTTGCGGCCGTCCTGCTTGGCAGAGGTCTCGACGAAGCCGAGATCCGCGACATCCGCGCCCAGGCGCTGCAGCAGACGGAATCCCAGCTCGGGGCGGGACTGCTCACGTCCGCGGAACATGATCGTGACCTTGACCTTGGACCCGGCCTCGAGGAAGCGAACGACGTTGCGCTTCTTGGTCTCGTAGTCGTGGGCGTCGATCTTCGGCCGGAGCTTCTGCTCCTTGATCACGGTCAGCTGCTGGTTCTTGCGCGATTCGCGCGCCTTCTGCGCGTTCTCGTACTTGAACTTGCCGTAGTCCATGATCTTGCACACCGGCGGGCGGGCGTCCGGCGCCACCTCGACGAGGTCGAGATCGGCTTCGAGCGCCAAGCGGAGTGCATCTTCAACACGCACGATCCCGACCTGCTCACCGCCTGGTCCGACGAGTCGGACCTCGGGTACGCGGATGCGATCGTTGATGCGGGTCTCAGTGCTGATGGGGCCTCCTAGGTTGAGCGGCAGGTCGTCCTGACCGCCGGCAGCCCGTAGCCCGTTTCCCCAACAAAAGAACCCCGCGACGGTGAACATTCACCATGCGGGGTCCGATGCCGACCGATACGATGTCGACGCGACCACGTCGCGACACATCCCCTCAAMAAAGAGGGAGCCGGCCCTCGGATGACCTCGGAGCATCAACTGCTCGTCCATGCATCACCAGAACCGGCGACCGGGACCGTCTACCAGCGGTTTTGATGCGCCGAGAAACGGTGGGAGTCGGACTCCACTTGCTGCCCCCAACATCGTCGGGGGCGGTCGTGTATGGAAGTCTAGCAGGCATGACAGAGGATGCCCACACGGACGACGTTCGAGAGCTCGCCGACGTTCCGGCGGTCGAGGTCATCAGCCGCGCCGCAGTGATGTTGATGAGTTCCGCCGCAGAGAAGCTCGGGCTCGGCGACCCCAACCCCGACGAGAGTGACCACCTCGACCTGGACGAGGCCCGCCGGGTGATCACCGCCCTCGCGGGCCTGGTCACCGCGTCGGTGGAGTACCTGGGCCCGCATGCCGGCCCGATCCGCGAGGGGCTGCAGGCCCTGCAGCGCGCGTTCCGCGAGGCGTCGTCGCACCCGGACGAGCCGGGCAAGGGCCCGGGCGAGAAGTACACCGGACCGGTCAACTGACTCGGAACCGTCCCGTGGCCGCGGCGGCCCGACCGCCGCGGCCCGGGTGCCGACGCCACGGCGTCCGGCCATACTGACCCGATGGCGACCAAGACCGGCCCGACCGATGCCAGCGTCGACGAGTTCCTCGGCGCGCTCACCGACCCGGCCAAGCGCGTGGACAGTGAACGACTGGTCGAGCTGATGCGAGCCGCCACCGGCGAACCGCCGGTGCTGTGGGGCTCGAGCATCGTCGGCTTCGGCAGCAGGCACTACCGCTACGCGAGCGGACACGAGGGCGACACCGCGCTGATCGGGTTCTCCCCCCGGGCCGCGGCGCTGACCCTGTACCTGTCGCTCGACCACGACGAGTTCGCCGCGACGTTCGACCGACTCGGCAAACACAAGCTCGGCAAGAGCTGCCTGTACGTCAAGCGCCTCGCCGACGTCGACGAGACCGTCCTCGGCGCGCTGATCGAGGCGTCGGTCGCCGCGGCCCGCGCGTTGGAGTCGCAGCCCTGAACCGGCCGAACCCCACCCTGGAGATGCGTCGCCGGGAATCCTGAAGCAGGCTGGAGACGTGCCTGTACACATTCTTCTGGTTCCCGGATTCTGGCTCGGCGCCTGGGCGTGGGACGACGTCGCTGCCGAACTGACCCGCCTCGGCGACGACTGCACCGCGCTGACGCTGCCCGGACTCGACTCCCCCGACACCGACCGCTCGTCGATCAGCCTCGCCGACCACGCCCGGGCGATCGTCGCGGCCGCCCACACCACCGCCGACGAACACGCCACCGTCCTGGTGGCACACAGCGGTGCCTGCGCTGCGGCGTACGCCGCCACCGACCTGGACCCGGGCCTGTTCGCCCGGGTCGTCTACGTCGACAGCGGGCCGGTCGCCGACGGACATGCGCTGCTCGGCGACCTCCCCCGGTCGACGACGGAGATACCGCTCCCCGACTGGGCGGGCCTCGAGGCCGAGGGCAACAGTCTCGAGGGCCTCGACGACGACGCGCTGGCCCGGTTCCGCCGGCGCGCGGTGCCGCAACCGGCCGGCCCCGCCCGCGATCGCATGCAGTTGACGGACCCGGCACGGCTGCGGATTCCCACCACGGTGATCAGCAGCAGCTTCCCGGCCGAGGCGGTCGCGCAGTTGGCGGCGTCGGGTCATCCGATGGCCGCCGAGCTGACGAAGCTACCCGCCGACTACGTCGACCTGCCGACCGGCCACTGGCCGATGTGGTCGCGCCCCGTCGAGCTCGCTGCCGCGATCCATTCCGCGGCTGCTCGCTGAGCTGTCGCGCCGGAAACACCGCCGCCCGCAGGCATGTGAGGCACATCACTGTTGCGGGCTCGAGATCAATTCGTGATTCCTGGACGCTCGACTCGCGCGCTCGTGTACAAAGGTCCCGACTGCAGTGATTGGCAACACACCGGATCCGGCCACCTGCGATGCAGCAAGGGCGGGCGGTCTCGGCGGGGGTCGCACTGCAATCGGGGGATCAACATCCTGCCGGGGCCGCCCGCGGCCCCGGTTTGCCAGAACACTCGACACAAGGAGATTCACATGCCTGCACCCGGCGACATCGACAGCCTGTTCGGCAGCCTCGCGAACATCGTCAACTCACTGCTCAGCGGCGGCTCCTCGATGGGCGACCTCGGCGACGGCGGAACCACCGGCGCCTGATCTCAGCGCGAGCAACGAGGAGGGCCGGGTCGCACCAGCGACCCGGCCCTCCTTTGCGCTGCCGTCGCAGCGTGCGGTCGTCGGGCCTGTCCGGATGCCACCACCCGGCACACCCGCCTCACGTCAGACGGCAGCGGCGGCCTTACGAGGCGCCCGCTTGCGCTTGGCCGTCCCACTGACGACCGCCTTCGGTTCGGCGACTGACTGGGCCAGCACCTCACGCAGGAACCGACCGGTGTAGCTCTCCGGCACCGCCGCAATCACCTCCGGCGTGCCCTCCGCGACGACGGTGCCGCCGCCGGACCCGCCCTCCGGGCCCATGTCGATGATCCAGTCCGAGGTCTTGATGACGTCGAGGTTGTGCTCGATCACGATCACCGTGTTGCCCTTGTCCACCAGCCCGTTGACCACACCGAGCAGCTTGCGGATGTCCTCGAAGTGCAGACCCGTCGTCGGCTCGTCGAGCACGTAGACCGTCCGGCCCGTCGACCGCTTCTGCAGCTCCGCCGCCAGCTTGACGCGCTGAGCCTCGCCGCCGGACAGCGTCGGCGCCGGCTGGCCCAGCCGCACGTAGCCGAGGCCCACCTCGACCAGGGTCTTGAGGTAGCGGTGGATGGAGGTGATCGCCTCGAAGAAGCCGGCGGCCTCCTCGATCGACATGTCCAACACCTCGGCGATGGTCTTGCCCTTGTAGTGCACCTCGAGGGTCTCCCGGTTGTACCGGGCGCCGTGGCACACCTCGCACGGGACGTACACGTCGGGCAGGAAGTTCATCTCGATCTTGAGGGTGCCGTCGCCGGAGCAGGCCTCGCACCGGCCGCCCTTGACGTTGAACGAGAACCGTCCCGGCTGGTAGCCGCGCACCTTGGCCTCGGTCGTCGCCGCGAACAGGGTGCGGATCTTGTCGAACACCCCGGTGTACGTGGCGGCGTTGGACCGCGGCGTGCGACCGATCGGCGACTGGTCCACCTGCACCAGCTTGTCGAGCTGGTCGAGCCCGTTGATCCGGGTGTGCCGGCCGGGCACCTGACGCGCCCCGTTCAGCTTGTTCGCCATCACCGTCGCGAGGATGTCGTTGACCAGCGTGGACTTGCCGGAACCGGACACACCGGTGACCGAGGTGAGCACACCCAGCGGGAAGCTCACGTCGATGCCGGCGAGGTTGTTCTCCTTGGCCCCGACCACGGTGACCTGGCGCTTCTTGTCCACCGTCCGGCGAACCGCCGGGACGGGAATCGACGCGCGGCCGGACAGGTAGGCCCCCGTCAGGGACTCCTCGCAGGTGAGCAGTTCCTGGTAGGGGCCGCTGTGGACCACCTTGCCGCCGTGCTCACCGGCGAGCGGACCGATGTCCACCACCCAGTCGGAGGTACGGATGGTGTCCTCGTCGTGCTCGACGACGATGAGGGTGTTGCCCAGGTCGCGCAGCCGGGTCAGCGTCTCGATGAGCCGCCGGTTGTCGCGCTGGTGCAGCCCGATGGACGGCTCGTCGAGCACGTACAGGACGCCGACGAGGCCGGACCCGATCTGGGTGGCCAGCCGGATCCGCTGCGCCTCGCCGCCGGAGAGCGTGCCGGCCGCCCGGGAGAGCGAGAGGTACTCGAGGCCGACGTCGAGCAGGAAGCCGAGCCGGGCCTGCACCTCCTTGAGCACCTGACCCGCGATCGCCTCCTCGCGGCTGCCGAGGGTCAGGCTGTTCAGGAACCGGGCGCAGTCCGCGATGGACAGCTCTGCCACCTCGGCGATCGACTTCTTGCCGTGCGTGCCGGCCGAGATCGTCACCGAGAGGATCTCGGGGCGCAGGCGGGCGCCGTTGCAGGCCGGGCAGGGCACGTCGCGCATGTACCCGTCGTAGCGTTCCTTCATCTGCTCCGACTCGGTCTGCTCGAGCCGACGGTGCAGGAACGGCATGACGCCCTCGAACTCGGCGTAGTAGGAGCGGGTGCGCCCGTACCGGTTCTTGTACTTGACGTGGACCTGGTCGGCGCTGCCCTCGAGCACCGCCTTGCGCACCTTGGCCGGCAGCTTCTGCCAGGGCGTCGCCATGTCGAAGCCCATGATGTCGGCGAGGCCGGAGAGGAGGCGGCCGAAGTACTCGGCGGTCTGCCCCATCGACCAGGGGGCGATGGCGCCGTCCGCGAGGCTCAGCTCCGGGTCCGGCACCACCAGGTCGGGGTCGACCTCCTTGCGGATCCCGAGTCCGGTGCACTCCGGGCAGGCGCCGTACGGCGAGTTGAACGAGAACGCCCGCGGCTCGAGGTCGTCGATGGACAGGGCGTGCCCGTTGGGGCAGGCCAGCGACTCGGAGAAGCGGCGCTCCCGGTCGGCCGCGGACTCCTCCCGGTCGACGAAGTCGAGGACCACGATGCCGTCGGCGAGCCGCAGCGCGGTCTCCACCGAGTCGGTGAGGCGCTGCTTCGAACTCGCCTTCACCGTCAGCCGGTCGATCACGACCTCAATGTCGTGCTTCTCCTGCTTCTTCAGCGTCGGGGGGTCGGTGAGCTGGTGGACCACCCCGTCCACCCGCACCCGGGCGTAGCCCTGGGAGTTGAGCTGCTCGAACAGGTCGACGAACTCGCCCTTGCGGGTGCGCACCACGGGCGCGAGCACCTGGAAACGGGTGCCCTCCTCCATCGCGAGGACCTGGTCGACGATCTGCTGCGGGCTCTGCTTCGCGATCTGCTCGCCGCAGACCGGGCAGTGCGGCGTGCCGGCGCGGGCGTAGAGCAGACGCAGGTAGTCGTACACCTCGGTGATGGTGCCGACGGTCGAGCGCGGATTGCGGTTGGTCGACTTCTGGTCGATGGACACCGCGGGCGAGAGTCCCTCGATGAAGTCGACGTCGGGCTTGTCCATCTGGCCGAGGAACTGGCGCGCGTAGGCCGAGAGGGACTCGACGTAGCGGCGCTGGCCCTCGGCGAAGATGGTGTCGAACGCGAGCGAGGACTTTCCTGAACCGGACAACCCGGTGAAGACGATGAGGCTGTCCCGCGGCAGATCGATGTCGATGCCCCGCAGGTTGTGCTCACGCGCTCCGCGCACGATCAGGCGGTCCGCCACTGATTGTCCCTTCTCGGCTGTTCTCGGGGAAACGTCCCCGGACGCAGCACATGGTATGTCGGGGCTCCGACACGTTCGGTGGACACGACTGCGTCCAACCCGTCACGAGCCCCCATTCGACGGTAGCGTCCCAGTAATGGACGGGCAGCAGATGACAATCGACGACCACTACACCGGCGAGCTGAAGCAGGGGTCCGCCCCGCAACGCCGCACCATTGCCGGCGCCACGATCACCAAGATCTCGGTCGGCCCGATGGACAACAACTCCTACCTGGTGGTGTGTTCCGAGACGGGCAAGTCCCTGCTCATCGACGCGGCGAACGAGGCCGACCGGCTGGCGCTGCTGCTGGAGGCGGGCGCGCCGACGTTGGCGTCGATCGTCACCACCCACCAGCACCCCGACCACTGGCTGGCACTCGCGGACGTGGTCAAGCTCACCGGTGTGCCGACGCTCGCGCACCCGCTCGACGCCGAGAAGCTGCCGGTCACCCCGGACCGCACGGTCACCGACGGCGACCTCGTCGAGGTGGGCCGGCTCACGCTGGAGGTCATCCACCTGGCCGGCCACACCCCGGGCTCGATCGCGCTCGCGCTGACCGACCCCGCGTCCGGGCAGGTGCACCTGTTCACCGGCGACTCCCTGTTCCCGGGCGGCGTCGGCAAGACCGCCGACCCGGAACAGTTCGCGTCCCTGCTGCGCGACGTGACCACGAAGCTGTTCGAACGCTTCCCCGACGACACCGCGGTCTACCCGGGTCACGGCAAGGACACCACGCTCGGCGCCGAGCGGCCCTTCCTCGCAGAGTGGCAGGAGCGCGGCTGGTGACTTCTCGCGAGGAATGACGACAGATCCGGCCTGCTGTCGCGGTGAGCGCCGCCCGACGTCCAGCGCCGGCCGCGCCCCCGCGCCAGGGACTGCCACCGTCGCCAGGCCCGCTCGGGGCAAGGGCTGAACGTATGCCTGCCCCGAGCGAGCCAGTCCTCACACCCGCGTCGCCGAACGCGGCTGATGACCATCAGGACTTCCCCCGTTACCGTTTAGGCGGTCCCGAGCTGCGGGGCCGCGGTCGCCAAGTTCGGTATGACTTCTTGCCCCTGTCGCTCAAATGATCCGGGGGGTGGTGTCGCCGGACCTGGTGGCGTCGATGGACCGCTGATAGGGACAAGGGCCACCGGATCTGAGGTAGGTCTCCTCGTAACGTGGGTGTCGGGTATCGATGCTGGATCGGCGACCGGATCGGCCGGACGAAGGACTGCTGAATGGACACGAGTTACGCCGTGTTTTGCGGCATCGACGTGGGCAAAGGCGAACACCACGCCGTCGGACTGGATCCCTCCGGGACCCGACTGTTCGACAAGGCACTGCCGAACGACGAGACCAAGCTGAGGGCTGTGTTCGACAACTTGGCCACCCGCGGCCCAGTGTTGGTGATCGTCGATCAGCCGAACACGATCGGCGCTCTGCCGGTCAGCGTCGCCCGTGCCTGCGGTCACGACGTGGCCTACCTGCCGGGGCTGTCGATGCGTCGCATCGCCGACCTCTACCCCGGACAGGCCAAGACCGACGCGCGGGACGCGTTCATCATTGCCGACACAGCCCGGACGATGCCCCACACGCTGCGCCGGGTGGACACCGACGACGAGGCACTTGCCGAACTCGGGGTTCTCGTCGGATTCGACGACGACCTCGCCGGCGAAGGCACCCGCATCAGCAACCGCATCCGCGGGCTGCTCACCGGAATCCATCCCGCCCTCGAACGGGTCCTCGGTCCTCGAGTGGCGCATCCGGCAGTGCTGGAGATCCTGTCGCGGTGCGGCGGACCCATCGGGATCCGGCAGGCCGGTAGGCGCCGGCTCACCACCCTCGCGGTCAAACATGCACCCCGCATGGGTGCCCGGCTGGCCGCGGAGATCCTCACCGCCCTTGACGGGCAGACGGTGACCGTGCCCGGCAGCAACGCAGCCGAGATTGTCCTGCCCAAGCTCGCAGACTCGTTGAAACAGATTCTGCTGCAACGACAGAGCGTCGCCGAGGATGTCGAGAGGATGCTCGATGACCACCCTCTTTCCCAGGTCCTGATGTCGATGCCCGGTGTCGGCGTCAGGACCGCAGCGCGCATCCTGCTCGAGGTCGGCGACGGTTCGGCGTTCGCGTCCTCCGGGCATCTCGCCGCCTACGCCGGGATCGCGCCGGTCACGCACCGGTCCGGTTCCTCGATCCGCGGCGAACACCCCGCACGTTCGGGCAACCGGAAACTCAAACGCGCGATGTTCCTGTCCGCGTTCGCGGCCCTGCACGACCCGACCAGCCGCGCCTACTACGACCGCAAACGCGCCGAAGGTAAGAAACACAACGCCGCCCTGATCTGCCTCGCCCGACGACGCTGCGACGTCCTGCACGCCATGCTCAAGAGCAAGACCCTCTACCGGCCACCAGTCGCAGAAGCGGCGTGACCACAGCGGCAGGCTGCTAACGCACTCGTTTCGTCAGGTGGACCAGCGCATAGCCACCCGGAGTCGGAGTGCGGTGCGTTTCCTGATATCCGAATCGGGAGTAAAGCCGCAGATTTCCGAGACTGTGCTCACCCGTGAACAACTGCAGATCGGCGACCTGCTCAGGTAGTCGCTCTTCCACCAACTCGAGCAGGCGACCGCCCCGGCCCCGGCCCTGCATGTCCG
>NZ_JBFUJP010000078.1:0-22681 GCF_056401315.1 Rhodococcus sp. P4_F5
CCGGGGGCGGTCCGCGGCGCGGCGGGACGCGGAGCCGCCGGGCGCGGCGGCTGCCCGCGCACCGCGTTGCTGGGCTGCGCGTAGTTCGGCTGCGGGTTCGGACGCGGCGCACCGGCCTGCGGGTACCCGGCCGGGTTGGGCCGGCCCTGGCCTGCCTGCGGGTGCGGCTGCCGGGCGAAGTCGGGCTGCGAGTACCCGGGCTGGCGCCCGCCCGGCGGCGGGCCACTCGGCCGCGGCAATCCGGTGGGTCGACCACCCTGCCCGTTGTCGTAGGGGGAACTCACGTAGGAATCTCCAGTGCTCGCGTTGACACGGCTGTGTCACTCGGTGTCAGCCACATGGCTTTCGGTCAAGGGCTTCGGGCTCACTCGCTCGCGGTCCGCCTGCTCGGGGATCGGGGCGGTCGACTGCGGGTCTGTTTGGGTACCGGGATCGATCCGAGAACGTACGACTGCACCAGGTGGTTCCAACTGCAGGTTCGGCACACCTCGACGACGTGTACCGAGAACTCCTCCTGCGTGGTCGCCAGTCGGACCAGTTCCTCGGACGTGCGGGCCGATCCCGAGATCGCACCCAGCTTGTCCCCGAACACCCACGATACGAGCGTGAGCTGCTCTTTCCGGCAGATCGGGCAGGTGACGTCAGACGGCCGGCCGTGGAATTTCGCGGCGCGCAGCAGGTAGGGATCGGCGTCACACACTTCCTTGACGCCCGTCTGGCCGGAGTACACCTCGGCCAGCAGGGATCGCCGCTGGAGGGCGTAGTCCACCACCTGCCGCTGCAATCGCACGTGACCAGCGTACGTGGGCAAGGCCGCCCGGTCTCGGGTCGGACGGCCATTTCGAGGCGACACGCCGGGCAAATCGCCAAGAAGATCGGGGCATGCGGCGTGACGGTTCCCACAATCTCGATCGACGTCACGCACACCCATGATTCCCGGCCGTCCCAGCAGTCCGATCCGACCCGTGCCCGCGACGTCACCGAATGCCTCGTTCGCTCACACAGACCGAACGGATGTGACATTCGGTCGATCCGGCGACACTGTCCGGGCACGACACGTCACGGACAGCACAACTTGTTCGTGTGTCCGTATATATCGGTGCGATATAGTTTGTAATCGCATCATGCGGTTAGGTTTCGACGACTCAGGAGGTGTGGCGATGCTCGAACTGGCGATTCTCGGGCTGCTCCTCGAGTCGCCGATGCACGGATACGAGCTGCGAAAGCGGCTGACCGGCCTGTTGGGGGCGTTCCGCGCCTTCTCCTACGGCTCCCTCTACCCGACGCTGCGACGCATGCAGGCCGACGGGTCGATCGCCGAGGACACCGGTCCGACGGGCACCGTCATTCGACGCGCCCGGCGTGTGTACGCGCTCACCCCCGAAGGCCGGGAGCGGTTCGCCAAGCTCGTCGCCGACACGGGACCGCAGAACTACACCGATGACGGATTCGGCGTCCACCTCGCCTTCTTCAGTCGCACCCCCGCCGAGGCGCGGATGCGGATCCTCGAGGGCAGGCGGCGCCAGGTCGAGGAGCGCCGGGAATGCCTCCGCGACGCGATCGGGCGGGCCAGCGGCTCACTCGACCGGTACACCCGCCAGCTTCACCAGCTCGGACTCGAGTCGAGTGAACGCGAGGTCCGCTGGCTCAACGAGCTGATCGCGGCCGAGAACACATCAACTGCAGCACTCAAGAAAGAAGGAGAACCCGACCATGGGTGAGAACAGCACCGCGGTGCGCGTAGCCATTGTGGGCGTGGGGAACTGTGCCTCGTCCCTGGTCCAGGGCGTGCAGTACTACAAGGATGCCGACGAGAACGCGACCGTCCCCGGCTTGATGCACGTCAAGTTCGGCCAGTACCACGTTCGCGACGTCGAGTTCGTCGCCGCCTTCGACGTGGACGCGAAGAAGGTCGGGTTCGACCTGTCCGAGGCGATCCTCGCCAGCGAGAACAACACCATCAAGATCGCCGACGTGCCGCCGCTCGACGTCCCCGTCCAGCGCGGCCCGACGCTCGACGGCATCGGCAAGTACTACGCGCAGACCATCGAGGTCTCCGACGCCGAGCCCGTCGACATGGTCGCCGCACTCAAGGCCGCCAAGGTCGACGTCCTCGTCTCCTACCTGCCGGTGGGCTCCGAGCAGGCCGACAAGTTCTACGCGCAGTGCTGCATCGACGCCGGTGTCGCGTTCGTCAACGCCCTGCCCGTGTTCATCGCGTCCGACCCGGAGTGGGCCGCGAAGTTCAAGGACGCCGGCGTCCCGATCGTCGGCGACGACATCAAGAGCCAGGTCGGCGCCACCATCACCCACCGCGTGATGGCGAAGCTGTTCGAGGACCGCGGCGTGGTGCTGGACCGCACGTACCAGCTCAACGTCGGCGGCAACATGGACTTCAAGAACATGCTCGAGCGCGAGCGCCTGGAGTCCAAGAAGGTCTCCAAGACCCAGGCCGTGACGTCGAACCTGACCGGTTCGCTGGCCGGCAAGGTCCACGACCGCAACGTCCACATCGGCCCCTCGGACTACGTCGAGTGGCTCGACGACCGCAAGTGGGCGTACGTCCGCCTCGAGGGCCGCGCCTTCGGTGACGCCCCGCTGAACCTGGAGTACAAGCTCGAGGTCTGGGACTCGCCGAACTCCGCCGGCATCATCATCGACGCCGTCCGCGCCGCGAAGATCGCGCTGGACCGCGGCATCGGCGGACCGGTCTACCCGGCCTCCGCCTACCTGATGAAGTCGCCGCCGATCCAGATGGCCGACGACAAGGCACGTGCCGACCTCGAGGCCTTCATCATCGGCGCCGAGTAAAAGCACTCAGCTGCACACTGTGGCGGTGGGCGGGTCTTCGGACTCACCCACCGCCACAGGTGTTTTCGGGCCAACTTCGACGCAGCCGGAAAATCTGTGGACGACACCGGTCGCCGTTGCTACCGTCGTCGACATGGGCACACTCAATTCCTAGATCGGGACGCCGCGTCGAGCATGCTCCGCGGCGGGTCCTGAGCGCACGCACCCCTCCCGACTCGGCGGGGTCGGTCGTGCGAGGACTCATTCCTCTCGATCACCCGGACAGCTTCCGGGGACAAGGACCGCACCCATGCCCGTCTCTCAGTTCTCCCTCCGTTCCGCGTCCAAGCGCTTCGGCGACCGCGTCGTCCTCGACGGCGTGGATCTGTCGATCTCGCCGGGCGAGAAGGTCGGTGTCGTCGGCGACAACGGTTCCGGCAAGTCGACCCTGCTCGCGCTGCTCGCCGGACGCACCCCTCCCGACAACGGTGAGGTCCGCGTCGTCGCACCGGGTGGCATCGCGCACGCCGCGCAGTCGCTGGACCTGCCCGGCGGCGCGACCGTCCGGGCCGCGATCGACCACATCCTCCGCGACGTGCGCGCGCTCGAGGCACGTATCCGCGACGTAGAACAGCGTCTCTCCATTGCCGCCCCGGACGAACTGGATGCGCTGCTCACCGAATATACTTCGGCCACAGTCCTTTTCGAGAGCATGGACGGATACACCGTCGACGATCGGGTCGACAGCGGCCTGCACGCCCTCGGCCTGCCGGGCCTCGACCGGTCTCGCCGCCTCGGCACGCTCTCGGGCGGGGAACAGGCCCGCCTGGCGCTCGCCACGAGCCTGGCCTCGAACGCCGAACTGCTGCTGCTCGACGAACCCACGAACGACATCGACGACACGGCCGTCGAGTGGCTGGAGGAACGCCTGCTCACCCACCGCGGCACGGTCGTGACGGTGACCCACGACCGCGCGTTTCTGGCGCGCCTGACGGCGGTGATCCTGGAGGTGGCCGAGCGCGGGGTGCGGCGCTACGGCAACGGCTACGACGGATACCTCGCGGCGCAGGCCGACGAGCGGCGGAAGCGGTTGCAGCAGTACGAGGAATGGCGGTCCGAACTCGTGCGCAACGCACGACTCGTCGCGGCGAACGCGTCGCGGCTCGGGGCGATCCCCCGCAGGCAGGAGAAGGCCGGGTTCGGCCACGGGGCGTTCCGGGCCCGGGGCCGCGACCACGGGGCGATGGGACGGATCCGCAACGCCAAGGAGAGGATCGAACGACTCACACGCAATGCCGTGGCGCCACCACCGGATCCGCTGCGGTTCACCCCCTCCCTGTCCGCGCAGGTCCCGCGATCGCCCGACGGCCCRCTGGTGCGACTGCACGACGTGCGCGTCGGATCCCGGCTGGCGGTCCCCGAACTCGAGGTGCCGGCCGGGGGTCGACTACTGGTGACCGGCCCGAACGGCGCCGGCAAGACGACGCTGTTGAGGGTGATCGCGAGCGAGATCGTGCCCGACAGCGGCGAGGTGTGTGCACCGGCCCACGTCGGGTTCCTGCGGCAGTCCGGCGGTACGTGGCCCGCGGCGGCGACGCTCTCGGAGGCCTTCGCCGCGCGGCGGCCCGGCTGCTGCCCGGACGACGCTGCCGCGGAACTGCTCTCGCTCGGCCTGTTCCGGCCCGACGACCTGCATCGGCCGCTCGCGGCACTGTCCTTCGGGCAGCGCCGGCGGCTCGAGGTGGCGCTGCTGGCGACCTCGGACGCCGAACTGCTGCTGCTGGACGAGCCCACCAATCACCTGTCGCCGGCGCTGGTCGAGGAACTCGAAGAGGCCCTCGACTCGTTCGCGGGCACCGTCGTCCTGGTGACCCACGACAGGCGGATGCGCCGACGGTTCCGCGGCGAGATCCTCCCCCTCGGAGGTGCGGCCGGCGGGGGGAGTGGGGGGACCTAGCCCGAGGTTCGGGTTGCGTCGAAGTTGGCCCGAAAACACCTGTGGCGGTGGGCGAGTCCGAAGACCCGCCCACCGCCACGCGGCTGGTCGGCCTCAGCCGGGCAGCGGGATCACCACACCCGGAAGGATCTCCACCGTCCGCGGACCGGCAGGCGGGGGCGGCGGGACGATGACGGGCGGCACCACCGGCGGCGGCACCACCGGCATCTCCAGGACCGGGGCGGGCGCGGGCGCGGGGGGTGGCGCCACCGCGGCCGGGTCGCGGCCGCCGGCGCCTGCGCTCACGCCCGCGTTCGCATTCGCATTCGCGTTCGCATTCGTCGAACCGCCGGACCCGCTGCCCGAATTGGCGGGCACCCCGGCCTGGCCGCCGATCGGCTTCGGCCACGGGAAGGACTCCCAGTCGGTGTCGTCGAGCGCCCCGTCCATCGTCCCCTTCCAGATGTCCGACGGCAGCCCCGACCCGTAGACGGAGCCGCCCCACCTGGTCACGATGGCCTGCGGCTGCGCGCCGCCCACCCACACCGCGGTGGACAGCGACGGCGTGTAGCCGACCATCCAGGCGTCCTTGTTCTGCCCGGTGTCACCGAACTGTGCGGTGCCGGTCTTCGCCGCCGACGGTCGCCCGCCGGCCAACGCGTGCCCGTTGGAGTACGACGCGATCGGCAACATGGCCTGGGTGACGTTGTCCGCGACCGCCGGGTCGATCCGCTGCTCGCCCGGGTCCGGCGCGCGGTCGAGCAGGACCCGGCCGTCGGCGGTGACCACCCGCTGCACGAAGTGCGGTGCCCGGTACACCCCCGACGCGGCGAGGGTGGCGTACGCAGACGCCATGTCGATCGGACGAGTCTGATACTGCCCCAACACGATTCCGTCCTCCGGCGGACCCCCGTCCTGGCTCAGGGTGGGGCCCTCGAGTCCGGGGATCTGCATCGGGATGCCGGCCCGGTGCGCGACGTCGGCGATCCGCTCCGGGCCGTTCTCCAAGGACCGGGTCATCCGGTAGAAGCTGGTGTTGAGCGACTGCTTGAGCGCCTGCGCGATGGTGCAGGTCCCGCAGCTTTCGCCGGCGACGTTGGTGATCTCCACCCGGCCGACGGTGAGCGGGGCGCTGTTGTACATCGTCTGCAGCCCCTGACCGTTCTCGAGCAGCGCGGCGAGGCCGAACACCTTGAACGACGACCCCGTCTGCAGCGGCGCCTGCGCGTAGTCGAAGCCCGCACCGTCCGCGCCGCCGTAGTACGCCCGGACCCCGCCGGTCCGTGGGTCCACCGAGACCACCGCGGCCCGCAGCTCGGGTGGCTCGCCGTCCATCGTGGTCGCCACCGCGTCGAGCGCCGCGGCCTGCGCGGTCGCGTCGATGGTGGTGGTGATCTGCAGACCCTCCGTGTTGAGTTCCTGCTCGCTGATCCCCGCCGCGGCCAGTTCCTCGAGCACCTGGGCGCGGATCAGCCCCTCCGGTCCCCGCGCCGCGTTGGCGTCGACGAGTTGTGCGAGCGGCACCACCACCGGGAACTCGGTCGCCGCCCGGTCCGACGCGCTCAGCGCGCCGAGGCCCACCATCCCGTCGAGCACGTAGTTCCACCGCGACTCCAGCCCGGCCCGATTGGTCTCCGGGTCCAGTCGGGACGGACTCTGGATCACCGACGCCAGTACCGCGCCCTCGGCAACCGTCAGCTCCCCGACGGGTTTGTCGAAGAACGCCTTGGACGCGGCGGCGATGCCGTACGCGCCGCGACCGAAGTAGATGGTGTTGAGATACGCGGCCAGGATGTCGTCCTTGGACCACTGGCGCGCCATCTTCGAGGAGATCACCAGCTCACGCATCTTGCGGACCAGGTTCCGGTCGGCTCCCACCAGGGTGTTCTTCACGTACTGCTGGGTGATGGTGGAGCCGCCGCCCGCACTGGCCTTGCCGAGGACGTTGTCGCGGGCCGCCCGTACGAAGCCGGACACCGAGAAGCCGGGATTGGAGTAGAAGTCGCGGTCCTCCGCGGAGAGCACCGCGGTCCGCACGTGCTCTGGGATGTCGGTCAGCTCGACCTCTGTCCTGTTACCTTCCGGCGGGACGACTTTCGTGATGGTCGAGCCGTCGGTGGCGAGAATGGTCGCCACCTGGTTGGTGCGCATGTCGGCCGGCCGGGGCACCACCGCCAGGCCGTACCCGATGGCGAACGCGGCGGCGGGGAGGACGACCAGCAGCAGCACCGCCGCCACCGCGGACCACATCAGCAGTCTGCGGCGCCTCCCGCCAGGCGGGGGAGTGGGCTCGTCGCCCGACCCGTCCGGGGGTCGACCCGAGCCTCCACCCGGGGAGTCTCCGCCCGGGGGCTGAGCACCCGGCGGCTGAGCGCCGACCGAACGCGCGCCTGGAGGCTGACCGCCCGGAGGCCGAGCACCCGGGGGACCCGGAGGTCGCACACCGGGTGGACGACCACCTGGGAGCTGAGCACCTGGAGGACGACCACCCGGTGCGCCCGGAGGGCGTCCTCCCTGCGGCTGACCGCCCGGGGGACGACCGCTGGGAGGCTGAGCACCCGGGGGATGCCCGCTTTGGGACTGCTCACCCGGAGGACGACCACCCGGGGGCGAATCACGCTGCCCCGATTGGGGCACGACTCGATGCGCACCCGGGGGCGACCCGCGCTGCGCACCCGGGGGCGACCCGCGCTGCGCACCCGGGGGCGACCCGCGCTGCGCACCTGGGGGCGACCCGCCCGACGGACCGTCGCCGCCCGGGGTGTCCGGGGGCGGCTGGTGATGTTCCGAGGTCTCGTCGGGGGGGGAGCTCACATTCAGTCTCCTGGTGTCAGGAAATGATGCTTCGTCTTCGCATCCTCACACCACCAGCCCGGACAATCCACCCAGACACGCGCCCAGACGCGACCGAGTCCGTCAGGTGCGATTCCGTGCGCGCACCGCCAGCGCCAGCGCCACCACCAGACCCAGCAGCACCAGCGACGGCGTCGCCCCCGGCTCCCCGCGCACGATTCCGACCACCACCGCGAGGAACGTCATCACGGTGAAGAAACCGAGCAGCCCGATCAGCATCTCGAGCTGCTGGCGCCGGCGCGCCCGGTTCACGACCCGGCGCCGGTCACGACTTGACGCCGCCCGCGGTCAGGCCCGAGACGATCCGTCGCTGGAACAGCAGCACCATGATCACCAACGGGATCGTCACCAGGGTGCCCGCGGCCATGATCGCCGCGTACGGCTGCTCCCACGAGTTGGCCCCGGCGAAGCGCGCGATCGCGACCGTGACCGGCTCTGTGGCCTCCGTCGACAACAGACTGGCCAGCATGAATTCGTTCCAGGTGGCGATGAACGCGAGGATCGCGGTGGTGAACAGCGCGGGCGCGGCCAGCGGCATGATCACCAGCCGGAAGGCCTGGCCCCGGGACGCGCCGTCGATACGGGCCGCCTCCTCGAGCTCCCACGGCAGGTCCGAGAGGAACGAGGTGAGCGTGTAGATGGTCAGCGGCAGCACGAACGAGATGTTCGGGATGATCAGCGCCTGGTACTGGCCGATCCAGCCGAGGTTGCCGAACAGCTGGAACAGCGGGGTCACCAGCGCGACGGTGGGGAACATCGAGGCGCCGAGGATGATCCCGGTGACCAGGTACTTGCCGCGGAACTCGATGCGCGCCAGCGCGTACGCGGTGAAGACACCGAGCAGCAGGCCGACCGCGGTGGTGGCCGCGCCGATGATCAGGCTGTTGACGATCGCGCCGAGGAAGTCGTTGCCCTTGTCGGTGGCCAGGGCCGCCCGGAAGTTGTCCAGGGTCAGCGTCGTCGGCCACGGCGAGGTGTCGAAGGTGTCGGCGACCGGCCGCAGCGCGGTGACCACCATCCAGTAGAACGGGGCCAGGCCCCACAACAGGATCACGATGACGCCGAGGTAGGTGCGTGCCGCCGGGGCGACCCGGCCCCGCCTACGCACGCGCGCCGGTTCGTCGCTGGGCCTGACGGGCGACTTCGCACGCTCGTCGCCGATATTGACGGGCGACTTCGCACGCTCGTCGCTGCGGTGCCGTCCCGCCATCACGACTTGGCTCCCTTGCGCTGCTCGTCCTGGGTGCGCACCGCGTTGGCACCGAGGAACTTCACCATGATGTAGGCGACCGCGAAGATCGCCAGGAAGATCAGCGTCGACAACGCCGACGCGCTCTGCAGGTTGCCCTGACGGATGTCGGCGATCGCCAGGATCGACCACGTCGTGGTCGGGGTCCCGCCGGAGGTGCCCGCGAGGATCGCCGGCAGGTCGTACATGCGCAGCACGTCGAGGGTGCGGAAGAGCACCGCGACCATCAGCGCCGGCTTGACCAGCGGCAGCGTGATCGACTTGAACCGCTGCCAGGCGGTCGCACCGTCCACCCGGGCGGCCTCGTAGACGTCCTGCGGGATCATCTGCAGGCCCGCGAGGATGAGCAACGCCATGAACGGCGTCGTCTTCCACACGTCCGCGACGATCACCGCGAACCGCGAGGCCCACGGGTCGGTGGTCCAGGCGATGGAGGTGCCGAGCAGGCTGTTCGCCACGCCGTTCTCGGCGAAGATGAAGAACCACAGCTTCGCGGTGACCGCGGTGGGGATCGCCCACGGGATCAGCACGCTGGCACGCAGCAGCGAGCGGCCGAAGAAGTTGCGGCCCATGATCGTCGCCATCCACAGCCCGAGGAGCACCTCGATGGACACGGTGACGACGGCGAAGAAGAAGGTGACCCCGACGGACGGCCAGAAGTCCGCGCCGAGGGTGCCGGGCGGGCACGTGCCCGCACCGGATCCGCAGTTGCCCGTCAACCACATCAGGTAGTGGTCGAACCCGGCGAACCCGCCCTCCACGAAGCGTCCGGTGTCCGGGTCGACGCCCTTGTTCTTCTGGAAGGACAGGTAGATCGCCTGCAGCACCGGGTAGACGATGACGACGGCCAGGATCACCATCGTCGGGGCGATGAGCCACACCGCCCGCAGGTCGCGCTTCCGCTTGGGCGCGGGGGGCACGCCGTCGGGCGTCGGGGGGTCCACGACGGGGACGCCGCGGCCGGAGTCGATCACWCCGGCCGCGACGCGACCCACGTCGGCTGGCCTCGGCTCGGCAGAGTCAGCCATCGTTGATTTACCTGGTCCTCGTCTCGAAAGCGGTCTGCCGAACCGGATGGTGCCGGCCGGGTGTTACTTGGCGGCCTGCACGATGGCGGCGGACATGTTGGCGGTCGCCTCGTCGACGGTCGCCTTGCCGGTGAGCGCGGCGGTCGCGTTGTCCTGGATGGCCTTCGAGATCGCGCTGTAGTACGGGGTGACCGGACGCGGCTTGGCGTTCTCGAGTGCGGACTTGAGCGCGGGCAGGTACGGGTACTTCGCGACCAGCGCCGGGTTGTCGTACACGGACTTCAGCACCGGCGGGAACGAGGCGTCCGCGAAGGACATCTGGTTCTCCTCGTTCTGGATGAAGGCGATGAAGTCACGCGCGGTGGCCTTGTTCTTCGAGTACACGTTGATGCCGTCGTTGTAGCCACCGACGGTGGACGCGCCGGCACCCGCCGGGCCGACGATCGGCGCGACGCCGACCTTGCCCTTCACCGCGGAGCCCTCTTCCTCGGCGTTGGTGTACATGTACGGCCAGTTGTAGGCGTACATCGACTCGCCGCCGACGAAGGCCAGGTTGGTCTCCTCCTCGGTGAAGCTGGTGGAGCGCTTGGCGATCTGACCGCCGGTGTAGGCGTCGACCATCGCCTGCAGGCCGGCCTTGGCCTGCGGGGACTCGACCTCGGGGGTCTTGCCGTCCGCTCCGACGACCGCGCCGCCCCAGGAGTTGATGAACTGGGTGCTGTTGACGGTCAGGCCCTCGTACTGCTTGAGCTGGGTGACCAGGCAGTCCTGGACGCCCTTCTCGGTGGCGACCGCGCAGCTGTCGGTCAGCGCCTTCCAGTCCGCGGGCGCGGCCGGGGCCAGGTCCGTGCGGTAGTAGAGCAGCTGGGCGTTGGTGTTCTGGGGGCCGGCGTAGACCTTGCCGCGGTAGGTGGCGGACTCGACGGTCGCGGGCAGCAGGCCGGAGGTGTCGAGGGCGAGCGAGCCCTCGAGCGGCTGCAGCCAGCCGTTGGCCGCGAACTCCGCGGTCCACACCACGTCCAGGGCCATCACGTCGTAGTCGGCGTTGCCGGCCTCGAGCGACTGGACCAGCTTGTTGCGCTGGTCGTCGGCCTCACCGGGGAGCTCCTTGAGCTCGACCTTCTCGTCCGGGTGGGCGGCGTTCCACTTCTCGATCACCGGCTGCAGCTTGTCGGTGTCGTTCTTGCCCATCGCGAACGAGATCGCGCCGCGACCGTCCAGGTTCTGGCCTGCGGCCTCGTCGACRTTGCCGCCGCCACCGCCGTCGCTGCTCGAACATCCGGTCAGCGCGAGCAGTGCCACGGCCGAAGCCGCCACCGCAATCCGCGAACGCGTCTTGAAAGAACGCATGGTCCACCTTTCGAAAGAGACGATCTACGGCCGTTGCCGGGCGCGAGCTCCACCGGGCCGAGGCATATGTCGTCGCCTACTTTGGCACGGGGCGAGGGTGATTTCCCTCATTACCCCCGCACTGGATCGGTCAGGCTCACCCCAGCCGGCAGCCGTCGGCTGCCGAGAACAGGTGCACCGCCGACGGGTCGACATGCAGCCTGACCAGCGCACCCTTCGCCGGCGGGCGACGCCAGTCGGCCCGGGCGACGATTTCCTGACCCACCCCGGCCAGGCTGGTGCGGCCGTAGATGTAGGCGTCGGAACCGAGCTCCTCGACCACGTCCACCTCCATCGGCAGGCCCCGGTCTGCCAACTCGAGGTGCTCGGGCCGCACACCCAGCACCACCTCGGTGCCGGTGGCGCCGGCCAGGGTGTCGCGGGGCACCGGGATCACGGTGTCACCGAGCAGCACCCCGCCGTCGGTGATCGGCAGCGTGAACAGGTTCATCGACGGCGAACCCATGAAGCCGGCCACGAACACGTTGGCCGGGCGCGAGTACAGCTCCCGCGGGGACGCGCACTGCTGCAGGACGCCGTCCTTGAGCACGGCGACGCGGTCACCCATCGTCATGGCCTCGACCTGGTCGTGGGTGACGTAGACGGTGGTGGTGCCGAGGCGACGCTGCAGCTGCGCGATCTGGGCGCGGGTCTGCACGCGGAGCTTGGCGTCGAGGTTGGACAGCGGCTCGTCCATCAGGAACACCTGAGGCTGCCGGACGATCGCCCGGCCCATCGCGACGCGCTGCCGCTGGCCGCCGGAGAGCGCCTTGGGCTTGCGGTCCAGGTACGGCGAGAGGTCCAGCAGTTTCGCGGTCTCCTCCACCCGCTGCCGGATCTCCTGCTTGGGCATCTTCGCGAGCTTGAGCGCGAAGCCCATGTTCTCGGCGACGGACATGTGCGGGTACAGCGCGTAGTTCTGGAACACCATCGCGATGTCGCGGTCCTTCGGCTCCGACCCGGTGACGTCGCGGTCGCCGATCAGGATGCGCCCGGAGTGCACCTCCTCGAGGCCGGCGAGCATCCGCAGCGAAGTGGACTTGCCGCACCCGGACGGCCCGACCAGCACGAGGAACTCGCCGTCCTCGATGTGCAGTTCCAGCCGGTTCACCGCGGGGGAGTCCGATCCGGGGAACAGGCAGGTGGTGGAGTCGTAGGTGACTGTCGCCATGGGTGTTCGTCGATCCCTTCACCGGCTTCGAACGTGCCGGACGATCCGAGTAGAGGGGTGGTGCGCGGCACAGTATCGCAGAGCCGCCCCTTCACCGGCGGCGCACAGGTTCTGCCGTCGACGCACACCCCTCCGCCTTGCAAGGTGGGTCCGCGGAAAACCGAAGCGGTGCGCGACGAGGAAGGACGCGCCGGTCGGCACCCGAACCCGAGGCGACCGCACATACTTCGGACTACCGTTGACCGTGGCTTCGTCAGTCAGTGCCTTCCTTTCACACGAGGAGTACGCATGACCGTTCCCGTGCGCATCGGCGTCCAGCTCCAGCCGCAGCACGCCCCCGACTACGCACTGATCCGGGACGCGGTGCTGCGGGCCGAGGACATCGGCGTCGACATCGTCTTCAACTGGGACCACTTCTACCCGCTGGTCGGGGACCCCGACGGCGCCCACTTCGAGTGCTGGACGATGCTCGGGGCCTGGGCCGAGCAGACCGAGCGGGTGGAGATCGGCGCTTTGGTCTCCGGCGGCGGCTACCGGAACCCGGACCTGTTGGCGGACATGGCCCGAACCGTCGACCACATCAGCGGCGGCCGGYTGATCCTGGGCATCGGCGGTGGCTGGTTCAAGAAGGACTACGACCAGTACGGCTACGAGTTCGGCACCGCGGGAACACGTTTGCGGCTGCTGGGGGAGAACCTGGCGAGGATCACCACCCGGCTCGGGGAGCTGAACCCCGCGCCCACCCGGCCGATCCCGATCCTGATCGGCGGCGGCGGCGAGCGCAAGACGCTGCGACTGGTGGCCGAGTACGCCGACGTGTGGCACAGCTTCGCGAACCTCGACGCCCTCGTCCACAAGTCGCAGGTGCTGGCCGGGCACTGCGGCGACGTCGGCCGCGACCCCGGCCGGATCGCCCGGTCGGTGCCCTGGCCCGGGACCGAGACCGCGCAGGCCTTCGTCGACGCCGGCGTCACCCTGTTCACGGCGAGCTCCAGCGGACCCGACTTCGATCTGGGCACCCTCGCCGAGGCGGTGCGCTGGCGCGACGAGCGGATGCCCGAGCCGCTCGCGGGACTGGCCTGAACTCCGGTCCCGTGAGGCTCACCTCCGTGTCCGGGTCTCGTGCGGTGAGGGCGTGGGTCCTCGCGCTGCTGGCGACGCTGTTGGCGGTCGTCGCGGTCGGCTGCGGCCGGACCAGTACGCCGACGGACCTCTGCTCGCCGCCCGGCGTCGGTGCCGCCGCCGCGGCACCGACCAACCTCGACACCGCCGCCGCGTCGGCCGCCGAGGACCGCTACACCACGCCGACCACGAAGCCCCTGGACCAGATCGACGTGAACGCGCTCGGCCTGATCACCCCCGGCAAGATCAGCGTCGGCACCCTCTCCGACGCGCCGCCGAGCATCTGCGTCGACTCGTCGGGCACCTTCACCGGCTTCGACAACGAACTGCTGCGCGCCATCGCCGACAAGCTGGGCCTGCAGGTCGAGTTCTCCGGCACCGAGTTCGCCGGGCTGCTCTCCCAGGTGGCGAACAACCGCTTCGACGTCGGCTCGTCCTCGATCACCACCACCGACGACCGACGCCACACCGTCGGGTTCACCAACGGCTACGACTTCGGCTACTTCTCGCTGGTGACGCGCAACGACAGCCCGGTGAAGGGCTTCGCCGACCTCGACGCCGGCACCAGGATCGGCGTCGTGCAGGGCACCGTGCAGGACGACTACGTCGTCAACACCCTGGGGCTCGACCCGGTGAAGTTCCCGGACTACAACACCGCGTACGCGAACCTGAAGTCCGGGCAGATCGACGCCTGGGTGGCGCCGTCGCAGCAGGCCGAGGGCGCCATCAAGCCCGGCGACCCGACGTCGATCGTGCAGAACACCTTCAGCCTCAACAACTACGTGGGCTGGGCGGTGAACAAGAACAACCAGGCGCTGGTCGACGCCCTCAACTCCGGCCTGGACGCCGTCATCGCCGACGGCACCTGGTCGCGGCTCTACTCCGAGTGGGTGCCGCGCCAACTGCCCGAGGGCTGGAAGCCGGGCAGCAAGGCCGCGCCCGAGCCGCAGCTGCCCGACTTCGCGGCACTGGCGGCGGAGAAGGCGCCGGAGGGCAGCGCCGAGCAGGCCCAGCAGAAGTCGACGCTGGCCCAGCTGGGCGAGACCTTCTTCGACTGGGAGCTGTACCGGCGGGCGATCCCCGACCTGCTGACCACGGGACTGCCCAACACGGTGATCCTCGCGCTGACCTCCGGCGTGGTCGGCACCGTGCTCGGCATGCTGCTCGCCATCGCCGGCATCTCCCGGACCCGGTGGCTGCGCTGGCCGGCCCGCGTCTACACCGACGTCTTCCGCGGCCTGCCCGCGGTGGTCATCATCCTGATCGTCGGGCTCGGGGTGGGGCCGGTGGTCAAGGGGCTGACCGGGAACAACCCGTACTGGCTCGGCGCCGCGGCGCTGTCCCTGCTCGCGGCCGCGTACATCGGCGAGATCTTCCGCTCCGGCATCCAGAGCGTGGAGCCGGGCCAGCTGGAGGCCGCCCGGGCCATCGGCTTCAGCCACCGGCGGGCGATGAACCTGGTGGTGATCCCGCAGGGCGTCCGCCGCGTCCTGCCGGCGCTGATGAACCAGTTCATCTCGCTGATCAAGGACTCCTCCCTCATCTACTTCCTCGGCCTGCTGGCCACCCAGCGCGAACTGTTCGCGGTGGGACGAGATCTCAACGCGCAGACCGGAAACCTGTCGCCGCTGGTGGCGGCCGGCCTGTTCTACCTGGCCCTGACGATTCCGCTGACGCACCTGGTGAACTACATCGACAAGCGCCTGCGGACCGGCAAGGCCGACACCTCGGGCACGCTCGACCCGCTCGAGCAGGCCATCGTCGTGGAGAGGGGGTAGGCGATGACCGCACCCGCGGCCTCCGGATCGCTCACCGGCACCGGGCTGCACCTGTCGTTCGGCAAGAACAAGGTGCTGCGCGGGGTGGACGTCCACGTCGACGCCGGCGGCACCACCTCGGTGATCGGGCCGTCCGGCTCCGGAAAGTCGACGCTGCTGCGGGTGCTCAACCGCCTGCACGAGCCCGACCAGGGCGACATCCTGCTCGACGGACGGTCGGTGCTCGGCGACAACCCGGACGCGCTGCGACAGCGAATCGGCATGGTGTTCCAGCACTTCAACCTCTTCCCGCACCGGACCGTGCTCGACAACGTCGCGCTCGGTCCGCGCAAACTCCGCGGGCTGTCCAAGGAGGAGGCCCGTGCGGCCGCGGTCGAGCAGCTCGAACTGGTCGGGCTGGCGCACAAGGCGCAGTCCCGGCCGGCCAACCTGTCCGGCGGGCAGCAGCAGCGGGTCGCGATCGCCCGGGCGCTGGCGATGAAGCCCGAGATCATGTTCTTCGACGAGGCCACCTCCGCGCTGGACCCGGAACTGGTCAAGGGGGTCCTGGCGCTGATGGCCGACCTGGCCTCCAGCGGCATGTCGATGATCGTGGTCACCCACGAGATGGGTTTCGCCCGTTCGGTTTCCGACACCGTGACGTTCATGGACCAGGGCGTGGTGGTGGAGACCGGCGAACCGGACGCACTGTTCGACGACCCGCAGACCGACCGCCTGCAGGCGTTCCTGTCGCAGGTGCTCTGAGGGCTGCGTGCGACGCCCCGGGGTTAGGGTGGCCTCGTTGTCCCGCTGTTTACTTTGCCTTCTCTTTGCCCTCGCTTGCGGCTTCTACGGTCACCGGAGTTGACCCTCCGACCGGGAAGTTCCACGTGAAACTCAAGCCCCTCGCCCTGTTCGTCAGCCACGACGGAAAGTCGTCCCGGGCGTCGATCACCTGCCGGTACAAGTGCGGCGACGCGTGCTCGCACGCCGTGCCCAACACCTCGGGCGGCGAGTACTTCGGCGACATCGTGCGCACCGCGATGTCGCGGCGCGGCATGCTCAAGTCGGGTGCGGTCGCGGTGCTCGCGGTCGGTGCCGGCGGCGCGCTGACGGCCTGCGCCGACGACTCGGGCAGCGGCGTCGCCGACGCGGYCACGACGACGGCGGGCAGCGGCGGCGCCCCGACCGGCACCGCCTTCGCCCCTGTCGCCCCGAACACCCAGGACGCCGTCGTGGTCCCGGCCGGCTACGAGCAGGCCGTCGTGATCCGCTGGGGCGACGCGGTACTGCCCGGCGCCCCGGCGTTCGACTTCGACCGGCAGGGCCCGCAGGCCCAGGAGATGCAGTTCGGCTTCAACAACGACTTCGCCGGGCTGCTGCCGGTCGACGGCCAACCCCACACCTACCTGCTGGTGGTCAACCACGAGTACACGACCGAGCCGTTCATGTTCAAGGCCTACGACCCGGAGAACCCCACCGTCGAGCAGTTCCAGACCGCCCTCGCCGCGCACGGCATGTCCGTCGTCCAGGTCAAGGGTGCACCCGGAACCGGTTCGCTGACACCGGAGTTCGGACCGAGCAACCGACGGATCACCGCGAACTCCGAGTTCCTGGTGACCGGGCCGGCCGCCGGCAGCGAGTTCCTGATGACCTCGGCCGACCCCACCGGCACCCGGGTCCTCGGCACCCTCAACAACTGTTCCGGCGGGATCACCCCCTGGGGGACAGTGCTTTCCGGCGAGGAGAACTTCAACCAGTACTTCGCGAACGCCGAACTGGTCACCGACCCCACGGTCGCGGCCAGGCTGAAGCGGTACGGCGTCGAGGGCGGCGCCAGCGAGCGCAAGTGGGAGCGTTTCGATCGCCGCTTCGACCTCGCGCAGGAACCGAACGAGGTGAACCGCTTCGGCTACGTCGTCGAGGTCGACCCGTGGGACCCGAAGTCCACCCCGATCAAGCACACCGCGATGGGCCGGTTCAAGCACGAGGCCGCGACCATCCACGTCACCGGCGACGGGACCGTGGTGGCCTACAGCGGCGACGACGAGCGCTTCGACTACATGTACAAGTTCGTCTCCGCGCGAAAGATGATGCAGGGCAACGGCCAGGCCAGCATGCGCCACAACCTGACCCTGCTCGACGCCGGCACCCTGTACGTCGCGCAGCTCAGCGGCGACGAGCCCGCGAAGGTGGACGGCTCCGGGACGCTGCCCGCGGGTGGCCGGTTCGCGGGCACCGGTAAGTGGATCCCGTTGCTGCGCACCAACGTCGACGGTCGCGCCGAGTCACTGGTGCCGGGCATGTCCACCGCCGAGGTGGCGGTGTTCACCCGGCAGGCCGGGGACAAGGTCGGCGCCACCAAGATGGACCGACCCGAGGACTTCGAGCCCAACCCGAAGACCGGCAAGGTGTACGTGGCGCTGACCAACAACAGCAAGCGCGGCACCGAGGGCAAGGCCCCCGCCGACGCCCCGAACCCGCGCAACAACAACAAGAACGGTCAGGTCCTCGAGCTCGAGGACGACCACGCCGGCACCTCGTTCACCTGGAACCTGCTGTTGGTGTGCGGCGACCCGGCCGCCGCGGACACCTACTTCGGCGGCTTCGACAAGTCCCAGGTCAGCCCGATCTCGTGCCCGGACAACCTGGCCTTCGACCCCTACGGCAACCTGTGGATCTCCACCGACGGCAACGCCCTGAAGTCCAACGACGGCCTGTTCAGCGTCGTCCTCGACGGCGATCGCCGCGGCGAGACCAAGCAGTTCCTCACCGTGCCCAAGGGCGGCGAGACGTGCGGGCCGATCGTCGACGAGTCGCGCGTCGTGGTGTGTGTGCAGCACCCGGGCGAGCTGGACGGCGCGAGCGCCGACGCCCCGGCCTCGCACTGGCCGGACGGCGGCGACAGCCAGCCGCGGCCCTCGGTGGTGGCGGTGTGGAAGTCCGGCGGCGGACGGATCGGCACGTAGCGCCGCCCACCTAGAATCGCCGGGATGAGCACCCTCAGCGCCACCCCGTCCCTGCGGCCGCGGCGGCTACTGGTCGCCGCGGCCGTCGCGGTGCTGGTCGCCCTCGGCCTGCGCCGGGCCRTGACCCGGTTCCGGACCGACGAGGCGCTCAGCCGCGCCGAGTGGGTCGCCGACGGCGTCGGGCCGGACGACCTGGCCGGCTGACCGGTCAGCTGCTCCCGAACAGGCTGTTCGAGTACAACCCGATGGGGCCCATCGAGCCGCTGTAGAAGTTGAGGTCGACGTTCCCGTTGACCCCGGCGATCCGGCCGGTGCTGGTGTACTGCCAGAACGCCCAGTTGCGCCAGCCGCCGGGCAGCGGGCCGGGCGCGTTCTGGCCGTTGTAGTCGGCGATCCACAGCGGGTAGTTGGAGAACTCGGCGGTGTTCGCCATCGCCGTGCGCCAGAAGTGGGGGTACGTGTAGATGATCGGCTGGCGCCCGGTGATCGCCTGGACCGTGTTCAGGTAGCGGTGCGTCCAGTCGATGACCGCGGCGGGCGGCAGGCCCTTGGCGTCCTCGAGGTCCAGCACCGGCGGCAGCCCGCCCGGGCCGTTGACGGCGACCGCCGTCGTCGCGAAGTAGGACGCCTGCGCCTCGGGGGAGAGCCGCACGTCGGCGTAGTGGTAGGCGCCCCGGGCGATGCCGGCCGCCCGCATGCCCAGGGCGTCCTGCACGAAGTACGGGTTGATGTAGCCGAGGCCCTCGGTGGCCTTCACCATCGCGAACTCGTGGCCCGCCCCGCGGACCGCGAACCAGTCGATCCCGGACCCGCCCGGGTGCTGCCACGACGCCACGTCGGGGCCGTTCACCGGGTTCGCGTTGACCACACCGGGCGCCGCGAACGCCATCACACCGGCGAGCAGCACCGGCGCCAGACGGGCCACGGTTCGGACACGAGCTCGGCTCTTCGGTGTCATCATCCGAGACTAAACCGTGACGTGACGTTCGGCACGGTATCGGGCGGACCCGTTCCGGGTCCCGACACGAACCCGGTCAGCCCAGCCAGTCCAGGACCGCCGCGGCCGTCCACGACTGCTGCATGCTGCCGAGCGGTTCGCCGGTGAAGGGTTCGTAGTACTCGGCGAAGCTGCCGTCGCTGGCCTGCCGCAGCCCCTCCGCGCGCAGGTGCCGGGACCGCTCGGCCCAGCCCCGACGGGCGAAGGCCCAGGAGAACAGCCACGTCATCACCGGCCACACCGGGCCGCGCCAGTACTCCCGGGACCGGAAGTCGCCGGAGACCGGCGACGTCGACGGCGGCACCGCGAACCGCAGGTCCGGGTGTCCCGAGAACCGCGGGCCCTCGAACGTCCGCAGCAGCGCACGCTCCGCGTCGCGGCCGAGCCCACCGCAGAGCAGCGGCGCGAACATCGCCAGGGTCTCGGTGCCGATCCACCGCCCGGTCCGGAGGTCGTGGTCGCGTGCGGCGCCGGTGCGCGGGTCCGTGGTCGCCAGCACGCCGTTACGAAACCGTGCCGACCACTCGTGCAGGTCTCGGACGTCGGACTTCGGCGCCGCGTGCTCCTCGCCGATGGTGGCCAGGACGTCGCAGGCCAGGGAGAACACGGCGCTGACGAACACGTCCTCGACGGCGAAGCTCATTGCCGACACCAGCCCGGCGTCGTCGTAGCGGGCCCGCTTCATCTCCTCGAGCAGCCACAGGTAGCGGTCGTACTCGGCGTTGCTGGGCCGCTGCGACGGGTCCGCGACCACGTCGGTGTCCGCCCGGCGGTAGGGCGGGACGGGTCCGGGCACCACGTTCGCGTAGGCGGCGTCCCACCGCGGCGAGTTGTCCATTCCGGACTCCCACCCGTGGTAGAGCGTGATCCGGCCGACGCCCGCCGGGTCACGGGACTCGGCCAGCCAACGGTGCCAGCGCACCAGGTCGGTCCAGCGACGGTCCAGGAACTCCTCGGCCACCGCCCGGGTGCTGCGGCCGTGCCGGCGCGAGTGGTCGAGGATCCGCTGCACCGCGATCGCGTGCACGGGCGGCTGGGTGATCCCCGAGGTCCGCACGCCCGGCGGCGCCGCGGAGGCGAGGTCGGTGCAGGCCCAACGGTCGGGGCCGGGGAAGTAGCCGTCGACGCCCTCGGCGAAGACGATGTGCGGGATCATCCCGTTGCGCCACTGCGCCGAGAGCAGCGTGTCGAGTTCGACGACGGCGCGTTCCACACTGAGCGGGGCCAGCCCGACCGCGACGAAGGCGGCGTCCCAGCTCCACATGTGCGGGTACAGCCGCGGCGCGGCGCTGGTCATCGTCCCGAGGTCGTTGCCGCGCAGCAGGTAGGCGGCCCGGGCCGAGAGTTGGGTCGGGGTGAATCCGGGGTCGGCCATCCACCCAGTCTGCGACCACACACGAAAGTTCGCCCGCCGGACGCGCTGCCGGGCGGGTTTGTCGGGGTCCGGCTCCTGTCACCCGCCGGACGTAGCCGGGGTCAGCCGGCGCGACGCAGCTCGTCGGTGCTGCGGAACACCAGCCGGCCGTTGTCGAGTTGGATGGCCCACCGACGGGCCAGCGCCCAGTCCCGCCCGTAGTCGGCTCCCTCGACCAGAGTGGCCGCGAAGTCGTCGACGATGACGCCGGGCTCGTCCTTGGACGCTTTCCCGCTCGGACCGGGATCCGCGCTGGTCAGCACCTTGTCTCCGACCGCGAGGGCCGGCTCCGCCTTACCTGCGGCAGTCTTCGGGACGCCGCCCTTGCCGGTGTCCGTCGTGCCCTCTGATTTGGCCCTCGAGGCCTTGCTTCCGTTGTCGGTCTTCATGCTCGCGACACTTCCTTCCTTCATAGGCCGTTCCGGGCGGAAGGTTGGTCGCCGGCCGCTCGGAACGTCGAGATGGCACGAGATGCGTAACTAGAATGTAGCCGACGATGCTGGAGTCGGCCGATCTCGGCGGTCGCCCCCTCTCCGGTCCGCCCCGCACTCGTGCGGGCCCCAGATGTCGGTCAATGCCGCTCCCGGCGCTGGCCACGGCCACGCGCAGGCGCGTCGGAGAATGCAGACATTTGTGATGCACATCTCACCGCACTGTCCAGTGTATGGACATCCCGCGCCCGCACGCAGTCGATCGACCGGTCGACTCGCCGAGACGTCGCCGCGCTCGCGGACACCCTGCGGATGTCGGTGGGTCTGCTTATCGTCAGGAGAATGAGCCCACCCACCACCACGACCGCGATGATCAGTGTCAGGGGACTCGCGCGCACCTTCCAGACCAAGACCGGCCCCGTGCAGGCGGTCAAGGGCATCGACTTCGAGGTGCGTCCGGGCGAGATCCTGGGCCTGCTCGGCCCCAACGGGGCCGGCAAGACCACCACACTGCGGATGATCAGCACGCTCATCGAGCCGACCGCCGGGGATGCGGTCGTGTCGGGGGCCGACCTGCGCCGAGACCCACGCCTGGTCCGGTCGCGGATCGGGTACGTCGCGCAGGGCGGCTCCACGAACGACGAGGAACTCGTCATCGAGGAACTGGTGCTGCAGGCTCGGCTGTTCGGGCTGAGCAAACGTGAGGCGATCGCGAACGCGGAGTCGCTGCTGACCACGCTGGACCTCGACGGGCTCGGCGGGCGCAAGTGCAAGCAACTCTCCGGCGGCCAACGCCGGCGGGTGGACATCGCGCTGGGCCTGGTGCACCAGCCCAACCTCATCTACCTCGACGAGCCGACCACCGGTCTGGACCCGCAGAGCCGGGCCAACCTGTGGGACCACATCCGGTCGCTGCAGGCCGCCGGCACCACCATCGTGCTGACCACCCACTACCTCGACGAGGCCGACGCCCTGTGCGACCGGATCCTGGTGATGGACCACGGCGAGATCGTCGCCGAGGGCACCCCCGACGAGCTCAAGCGCCGCATCTCCGGCGATGTGATCAGCCTCGAGATCGGGGCCGAGGACGCCGCCCGCGCGGTGCAGGTGGCGGCCGACACCCTCGAGCTGCGCTCCCAGTTCACCGAGGGGCACCTGGTGCACCTCACGGTGGAGAAGGGAGACGCCGCCGTGGTGCCGCTGCTGCACGCGCTGCAGGCCGCCGGGATCGTGCCCGGCTCGCTCACCGTCAAACGCCCCAGCCTCGACGACGTGTTCCTCACCGTCACGGGCCGCTCGCTCCGGGATGGAGACCAGCCATGAGATTTCTCGACGAGACCGGCCTGATCTTCTGGGCCCACCTGCGCTCGAACCTGCGCAACCCGCTGTGGGTGCTGATCGGGCTGAGTCAGCCGGTGCTGTACCTGGTGCTGTTCGGCCCGCTGCTCGAGGGCGTCGGCGCCGGCCTCGGCGCGGGCACCGACCCGTGGCTGGTGTTCACTCCCGGCCTGATCATGCAGATCGGCCTGTTCGGCTCGATGTTCGTCGGCTTCGCCATGGTCTACGAACTGCGGG
>NZ_JBFUJP010000079.1:0-22484 GCF_056401315.1 Rhodococcus sp. P4_F5
CGCCGGCGCCGGCGCGGCCTGCCTGGGTGGTTGTGGCGGCGCCGCCGTGGTTGGGGATGTCGGAGGGGCGACGGGCGGCTGCGAAGCGGCGCCGACGGCAACCGCGGTGAGGGCGCCGGTCGTCAGGTCCACCACGGACACCTCGGTCATGGGGCTGAGCGCGGGCCGCACCTCCAGCACCCGATCCGCCTGGTAGTCCGGCCAGGGCACCGCCAGTGGATCGGGATCAGCGCCGCTGGGGGAGTCCAACGGGTTGCCGCGCGCGCAGCGGACCCGAGGCATGCCGAGGTCGTCGATCAGGACAATCGTCCCGGCCTCGAGCACGGACTGGGCCGGCGCCGCACGCCCGTCGTCGTAGCCGTACTTGGTGACCCGGGTGTCCGCCCGCAGCAGCACCGGGGTGAGTGCTTCGACGGCGGTCCGCACGTCCTCGACTTCGAGAACCCCCAACCACGCCGCGGCCTTGGCCGGGTCGCCGGTCAGGTCGTCGGCGAGTCGCGCACGGTCGCACAGCGGCCGGTCACGGCTGCCCCCGTAGAGACCGATGCGGTCGCCGTCGACCCGGGCCGGTTCACCGGAGCCCGGCAGTTGGGTGCCCGGTGGGCCGGGGGGCACGATCGTCGGGATCTGCGGGGGCAGGAGTTGTCCGGTCCAGGGGCGCTGCTCGTCCGTGACGGCGCTGGTCATGGTGACCCGATCGATGCGGGAACCGGTCGAGCATGCCCCGACGGTCAGAATGCAGGCGACCGCAAGCCAGCGCCCCGGCGCACACCGCCTGCGTGCAGGGGAACCTTCGGCTTCGTTTCCTCGGGCCCACCACGTGGGCGGCCCGACGACGTCCGTGGCCACTCGCACATCGTAAGCACAGGCGCCGGTCGGCCGGGCGCTGTTACCGGACTGTGTCGCCGCGGCGGGCCAGGCGATGCCGAGTCCGGTGCCGACTGCCCCGGCCGCCGCCCTACATCGCGTCGATGCCGGTGAGGGCCCGCCCGATGATCAGCTTCTGGATCTGGCTGGTGCCCTCGTACAGGGTCAGGACGCGGGCGTCGCGCAGGTACTTGCCCATGGGGTACTCGTCGATGAAACCGTAGCCGCCGAACACCTGCAGGCAGTTGTTGCTCACCTTCACCGCGGTCTCGCTGGCCGCCAGCTTGGCCATCGACGCGGGCAGCGTCACCTCCTTGGAGGTGGCTCCGGCGTCGACCAGGCACGCCGCGCGGTGGGTCAGCAGTCGCGCGGACTCGATGGCCAGCGCCGAGTCGGCAAGCAGTTCCTGCACCTGCTGCTTCGAGGCGATCGGAACCCCGAACTGGGTGCGCTCGGTGGAGTACTTCACCGCCGCGTCCAGTGCGGCCTGGGCCACCCCGACCGCACCGGCGGCGACGGAGATGCGGCCCTTGGCCAGCGCGGACAGCGCGATCGACAGGCCCTTGCCCACCTCGCCGAGTCGGGCCGAATCCGGCACTCGCACATCCTGGAATGCCAGCGAGGCGGTGGCCTGGCCGCGCAGGCCGAGCTTGCCGTCAATGGTGGTGGCGGTGAAGCCTTCGCTGTCGGTGGGGACCAGGAATGCGGTCAGGCCGCGGCCGCCGTCGTCGGAGGTTCTGGCGAAGACCAGCGCCACCTTGGCCCAGGTGCCGTTGGTGATGAACATCTTCTCGCCGTTGAGGATCCAGTCGTCGCCGTCACGCTTGGCCCGAGTGCGGAGCGAGCCGGCGTCGGAGCCGCTGTCGGGCTCGGTGAGCGCGAAGCATCCGAGCGCGTCGCCGGAGGTGAGCTGCGGCAGCCACCGCTCCTTCTGCTCCTCGGTGCCGTAGGCGGCGATGGTCTTGGTGACCAGCCCGAGCGAGACCGAGACGATGCCGCGCACCGAGGAGTCGCCGCGGCCGAGTTCTTCGCAGACCAGCGTGTAGCTGAGCATGTCGACCTCGGTGCCGCCGTAGCGCTCGTCGATGGTCAGGCCGAGGAAGCCGAGTTCGCCGAGCCGTCTGACAATGCCCAGGTCCACCGCTTCTTCCCGGTCCCAGTCGCGGATGTTCGGGATGATCTCGGCGTCGACGAAGTCCGCCGCCATCTGCCGCACGCTCTGCTGGGTGTCGTCGAGGGTGAAGTCCATGGTGATCGGTCCTCTACAGGTCGGTGGGTCGGGTTCCGGTGGCGCACAGCGAGAGCCCGAGGTCGGCGCGGGTGCGCAGCCAACCGCTGGCGCGGTACCGCGGGTCGCCGGTGTACGCGAGCAGGCCGTCCAGGATCCGCAGGACGAATGTCGCGCCGTGGGTGTCGCCGAGGGTGAGCGGACCCTGCGGGTAGCCCAGGCCCAGGCGGGCACCGAGATCGATGTCGGCGGGCGAGCCGATGCCGTGCTCGGCGATCGCACACGAGACGTTGACGATGGACGCGAGCAGGCGCTGCGCGATCGGGGCAGGGCCGTCGGCGGTGACGGTGAGTGAACGACCGGTGGCGGCAAGGACATTCAGGGCGGCGGTGCCGACGGCCGGGTCGAGAGTCGCCGGCACGGTGACCGTGAGCCGGCCCCCTGCCACGCCGAGCGGGTCGACGCCGACGGTGCGGGCCGGGTCGAGGTCGGCCGCGAGCGCCGCCCGGTACGTCGGCTCGCCGACCGGGAGTACCAGCGACACGGCGTCCGCGGCGGGGGTGTCGCACACCAGCACCCCGGCGGCGCGCAGCATGTCGGCGAACTCCATGTCCTCGTGCACGTACACGGCGGTGGCCGCGGCGTCGGGTGTGTACCGTGGCTCGGCCGGAACCTCTTGTCTGCCTTCGAGATAGGGGTAGAACCCCTCGCCGGTCTTGCGGCCGAGCAGCCCGGCCGCGACGCGCCCCGCCGCGATCGGCGACGGCCGCAGCCGAGGGTCGCCGTAGAAGCCGGCGGACACGGTCTCCATCACCGGGTGCGAGACGTCGAGGCCGGTGAGGTCCATCAGCTCGAACGGGCCCATCTTCAGCCCGAGGGTCTCGCGGGCGACCCGGTCGATGTCGGCCGCCGACGCCGTCTGTTCGGACAGCACCGCGAACGCCTCGGTCGGCAGGCCGCGGCCGAGGTGGTTGACCAGGAAGCCGGGTGTGTCGCGGGCGAGCACTGCGGTGTGGCCGAGTCGGGCGACGAACTCGCGGCCCACGTCGACCAGCGCGGGATCGGTGCGCAGTCCGGGGACCACCTCCACCAGCTTCATCAGCGGCACCGGGTTGAAGAAGTGCAACCCGAGCAGGCGGGTGGGATCGCGCAGTACGGCGCCGATCGCGGTGATCGAGAGCGAGCTCGTGTTGCTGGCCAGGATCGCGCCGGGTGCCACCGTCTCGAGTTCGGTGAAGATCGACTGCTTGACGTCGAGTCGCTCCACCACCGCCTCGATCACCAGGTCGATGTCGCCGGCGGGGGCGGTCGGTGCCGAGCCGGCGTGCAGTCGCGCGACAGCGGCCTCCGCGTCCGCCTCGGTGCGCTGTCCCTTCTCCGCGGAACGTCGCAGCATCGTGGTGACGAACTCCAGTGCGGCGGAGACGGCCTCGCTGCTGACGTCGGTGATCTCGACCTCGACGCCCGCGGTGGCGGCGACCTGGGCGATGCCGCGGCCCATGGCTCCGGCGCCGATGATCCGAATCTTCTCGATCGTCACGGTTTCCCCCGTAGGTCGGTGTGCGCTTGTCGAGGAAGGCTGCGATTCCCTCGGCGTGATCGGCGGTGTCGAACGGCAGTTGGAAGGTGGTGCGGTCCAACTCTATTGCGGTGTTCGGTGGCGCGGCCTCGGGATGCCGGACGATCTTGCGGACAGCGCGGACGCCCGACCATCCGGCGTCAGGTAACCCTTGACACGACTGGGGCCGCAGTGTCAGGGTTTACCTGACGTAATTCATCGAGTGAAGGGTGAGCACGATGGACGACCAGATCGAGAGGGCGCTCACGGCGGACGTCGCCGCGGCCGCCGTCGCCACGGTCAACGCCGGCGTGGTCGAGGCCGGGCGCCAGGCAGACGTGCTGGTGGGTACCGGTCCGCTGCCGGGAACGGGGGAGTGGCTCGCCGAGGAGGGCACCGACCTCCCCGCGCAACGGCAGCTGGCCTGGCAACTCGCGTGCTTCCGGATCCAGCTGGCCGCCGGCATCGACGCGGTGGAGACGGTGATGAGCCTGCGGCGCTTCGGCGTCACCTGGGCGACCATCGGCCGGGCCGCGGGGATGACGCGACAGTCGGCGCACGAGCGGTGGGGCCGGCCGGTCGCCGACATCCTCGACCGCTACGGCGAGGGCATGCCCGACTCCGTCCCGGACGACGACCCGGCGGCCGGCTGAGCGTGCTTGCGGAGCAGCGGACCAGGCCGGGCCCCACTGAAATCGGTGGGGCCCGGCCTCGTCACTCGAGATCGGTCAGTTCGGGCGGAACCCGAAATCGGTGCCGGCCACGCTGTCCCAGCGCGAGGTGACGTACTTCGGGCGGGTGTAGAAGCTCCACGAAGCATTGTTCAGTCCGGTGTCGCCGTAGGCGGAGTCCTTCCAGCCCTGCACCGCGTACGCGGCAACCGGAACGGGAATGGCCACGTTGACACCGATCATGCCGGCCGAGGCGCGGCGCTCGAACTCGTTGGCGGCGGCGCCGTCCCGGGTGAAGATCGATGCGCCGTTGCCGTAGCGGTGGCTGCGGATCAGCTCGAGACCGTCGCCCAGGGAGTCGACGCGCAGCACCACCAGGATGGGGCCGAAGAGCTCCTCCTGGTAGGCGGCGGAGGACACCTCGACGTCGGTGAGCACGGTCGGGCCGACGAAGTAGCCGCTCTCGAAGCCGGGTACCAGCTCGGCACTGCGGTCCACCACGGCGCGGGCACCACCGGCGATCGCCTCCTTGACCGCGGCCTGGATGCGCTCCTGTGACTGCCGGTTGACAACCGGTCCGACCTCGGTGTCGTCGCCGTCGCCCGGGCCGAGCCGGACCTCCTCGGCCCGCGTTGCCAGCTTCGCCAGCAGCGGCTCGGCGCTCTCGCCGACGACCACCGCGACCGAGATCGCCATGCAGCGCTGGCCCGCGGCCCCGAAACAGGCGGAAGTCAGCTGGTCGGCGACCACGTCGAGGTCCGCGTCGGGCATCACGATCATGTGGTTCTTGGCGCCGCCGAAGGCCTGTACCCGCTTGCCCGCCGCCGCGGCGCGGGAGTAGACGATCTGCGCGACCTGGCTCGAGCCGACGAACGCGACGGCCTCGGTCCGCGGGTCGTCGATGAGGCGCTCGACTGTGTCCTGGCGACCGTGCAGCACGTTGAGCACGCCGTCGGGCAGCCCGGCCTCCTTGAACAGTTCGGCGATCCGGATGCAGACACCCGGGTCCTGCTCGCTCGGCTTCCAGATGAAGGTGTTCCCCGACGCCAGTGCGACGGAGACCATCATCATGCCCATCATCGCGGGGAAGTTGAACGGGGTGATCCCGACGCAGACGCCGAGCGGGTGCAGCACCGACTTGGTGTCGATGTCGGGTCCGGTCTGCAGCGACGTCCCGCCGCGCACGAGCGCCGGTCCACCACAGGCCAACTCCACCGAGTCGGCGGCCCGGGAGATTTCGCCCGTGGCGTCGTCGAGCGTCTTGCCGTGCTCCTGGGTGATGAGGGCGGCCAGCTCGGACCGGTTCTCCACGAGCAGGTCCCGGAAGCGGAACAACACCTGGGCGCGCCGGGAGAGGGTGGTCTGCGACCAGTCGTCGAAGGCGTCTGAGGCGGCGGCGAGTGCCGCGGTCACGGTGTCGGTGTCGGCCATCGGCACGGTGGCGATCGGCTGATCGGTCGCGGGGTCGGTCACGTCGATGAGGTCGCTGCCGGAGACCGGGGCGCCGTTGATCCAGTGGTGGATGGTGCGCATGGCTTGGATGCCTTTCGGGTCAAGTGGATTCAAGAATTGGAAGGGGGCGTCAGAGGGTGGTGCCGAAGCGCTCGCGATGCTCCTCGTCCAGCGTGGCCAGCGAGGAGCCCTTGGTCTCTCGCATGAACAGCACCGCGACGATCGAGATCAGGCCCGCCACACCGACGTAGATGGCGATGGGGACCCAGCTGCCGTAGGTCCGCAGCAGCAGGGTGGCGATGACGGGGGCGAGCGAGCCGGCGAAGATCGCGGTGACCTGGGCGCCCATCGAGACGCCGATGTAGCGCATGTGGGTGGGGAACATCTCGGCCATCATCGCGGGCTGCGGGGCGTACATGATCGCGTGGATGATCAGGCCGATCGTGATGGCGCACAGGATGAGTGCGTCGGACTTCGTGTCCATCAAGGGGAACGCGACGAAGCAGTAGAGGGAGGCGAGGACGGCACCGACCAGGTAGACCGGCCGGCGGCCCARCTTGTCCGACATCCAGCCGAACAGCAGGATCATGCCGGCATGGATGACGTGCGATATCAGCATCAGGGTGAGGATCGTGGAGGTGTCCACCTTCAGCTGCACACTCAGGTACGTCAGCGAGAACGTGACCACCATGTAGTAGAGGATGTTCTCGATCACCCGGGCGCCCATCGCCGTCAGGACCTCGCGCGGACGGGCCCGGAAGACGCGCTGGATCGCCTTCCACGTGTTCTCGGCCTGCGGCTGCTCCTGGGTGGCCTCCTGGAAGATCTGCGAGTCCTCGACCTTCGTGCGGATGAACCAGCCGATCAGCACGATGAACGCCGAGAAGAAGAACGCCAGTCGCCAGCCCCAGGACAGGAAGTCGTCCTCGGGCATCACGAACGACAGGAACAGCAGCACGAGGGTCGCGACGACGTTGCCGAGCGGCGCGCCCGCCTGCGGGAAGCTGGACCAGAAACCGCGGCGGTTCGCCGGACTCTGCTCGGCGACCAGCAGCACCGCGCCTCCCCATTCGCCACCGATGGCGATGCCCTGGGCGAAGCGCAGGAGCACCAGGATCACCGGGGCCAGGTAGCCGATCTGGTCGAAGCTCGGGATGGCGCCGATCAGGAAGGTCGAGGCGCCGATCATCAGCAACGAGATCTGCAGGAGCTTCTTGCGGCCGAACTTGTCGCCGTAGTGGCCGAAGATGATGCCGCCGATGGGGCGGGCGATGAAACCGATGGCATAGGTCAGCAACGCCGCGATGACACCGTCGAGCGGGTTGCCGGTGGCCTTGAAGAAGACGTGGCCGAAGACCAGCGCGGCCGCCATGCCGTAGAGGAAGAATTCGTACCACTCGGCGACGGTGCCGGCCATGGATGCGGCCACGATCCGGTGGAATCCGCGCGGCGTCCCGGTCGTCGTCTCGACCGCGGCCGGGGCTTGGTCGGCGGGCGGGCTCAGCTGGGCGGTCATCGGGCGCCGCCGACGCTGGCGGCCGGGGCGGTGCCGTCGACCAGGTGGATCAACGAGGAGAAGTCGAGCGACCCGCGGCCGTCGGCGATGAGGCCCTCGAGGCGCCGTGCCACCTCGGCGGTGGCGGCGGTGTCTACGCCGTGTGCGGCCGCCGCATCGAGGGCGAGGCCCAGGTCCTTGCGCATCAGCGCGACGGAGAACCCGCCGGTGAAGTCGCGGTTCGAGGGGGCGGAGGCGACAGGCCCGGCGACGGGGTAGTAGTTGCGCAGGGCCCAACTGTCGCCCGTGGACACCCCGGCGATGTCGATGACCGTCTGCGGCGTGATGCCCAGGCGCTCGGCCAGCACCGCGGCCTCGCAGGTGCTCTGCATGTTCATCGCGAGCATCATGTTGTTCACCATCTTGGCGCTCTGACCTGCGCCTGTCTCGCCCGCGTGGAAGATGCGGGCGCCCATCAGTTCCAGCAGCGGGCGGGCAGCGTCCAGGTCGGCGGACGTGCCGCCGACCATGAACGTGAGGGCGGCGTTCTGGGCGCCTGCGGTGCCGCCGGAGACCGGCGCGTCCAGGAAGCGTCGACCGGTGGCGGCGACGGCCGCGCCGACCTCGCGGGCCTCGGTGGCGCTGATCGTCGAGCAGTCCAGCACCAGGGCGTCGGCGTCGGCCGCGTCCAGAGTTCCGGACTCGAGCAGTGCGGCCCGGACGTGTGCACCCTTGGGCAACATGGTGATGACCGCGTCGGCGCCGTCGGCCGCCGTCGCGGCGGAGTCTGCGGTGCGCAGGCCCGCGGCGACGGCCGCATCGCGGGCGTCGGGGGAGAGGTCGACGCCGATCACGTCGTGTCCTGCGGTGTGCAGGTGTGCGGCCATCGGCAAGCCCATGTTGCCGAGACCGATCCAACAGATCTTCACGCTGGTGCCCTTCTGTCGAGTGCCGCGTAGGGGTGACCGCCGCAGCTGCTGCCTAGAAGAGTGAGCTAGGTTACATCCTCAGGAAAGGCCCTCTTTGGTACACGTGCTGTGCAGAACTGCACAGCAGGTGGGGCCGGTGAGGAGATTCGGATGCGCGCCGACGACCTGGTGGTGCTGCTCGAGATCGCCCGCTGCGGCTCGCTCGTCGGGGCCGCGTCCGCACTCGGGCTCAACCACGCGACCGTGTCGCGCCGGATGTCGGTACTGGAGTCCGAGTTGCGGGCACCACTGCTGGTCCGCGGGGTCAGCGGCTGCACGCTCACCGACCTCGGCCACAGCCTGCTCGAGTCGTGCGAACAGATCGAGTCGGCCCTGACCGAGGTGCGCGACCTGGCCAGCACCACGCCACGCGAGCGGGAGTTGTCCGGGCTGGTGCGGATCGCCACGACCGATGCCTTCGGGGCGCTGTTCGTGGCGCCGCTCATGGCAGAACTGCACAGGATCAACCCCGACCTCCTGGTGGAGATCGTCACCCAGACGCGGCTGGGCGCCTACGGCATCGGCGCCGACATCGAGATAGGGGTCGGCGAGCCGGTGGTCGGGCGTCCGGGGTCCGAGAAACTCACGGACTACCGGTTGGGGCTCTACGCCTCGGACGAGTACGTGTCCGAACGCGGCCTGCCGCGGACCTTGGAGGAGCTGGCGGGGCACTCGCTGGTCTACTACATCGAGGGCCTGTTGCGGGTGGAGGACCTCGACGTGCTGACCCGGCTGACCGGGCGTCACCAGGTGACCTTCGGCTCGACCAACGTGCAGGTGCAGACGATGGCGACGCTGTCGGGTGCGGGGATCGGGCTGCTGCCGGCGTTCGTGGCCGAGCGCGAGCCCACGTTGCGCCGGGTGCTGGCGTCGGACGTGGCGATCAACCTGGAGTTCACCGCGTGCCTGGGGCCGCGGCGGCTGCGCCGGCCCGCGGCGGCCACCGTCATGCAGGCAATCCGGGAGATGGTCGTGGAGCGTCAGGCGGAACTGGTGCCCCAGTGGTGACGACGGACCAGTGGTGACGACGGAAAGGAATCGGATGCAGGTACGGCAGGAGGTTCGCGGGCGGGTGCTCGTGATCCGTCTCGAGCGCCCGGACAAGCGCAACGCCATCAACGAGGCAATGGCCGTGGGTATCGACGCCGCGCTCAACCGCCTCGACGACGACCCCGACCTCTGGGTCGGCGTCCTGACGGGGACGCCGACCGTGTTCTGTGCGGGCACCGACATCAAGGAGGGCTCGGGGCCACTCACCCCACGCGGCGGCGAGTACGGGGTCATCCGGCGCGAACGCAGCACCCCGCTGATCGCGGCGGTGGAGGGGCAGGCGCTCGGCGGCGGCTTCGAGATCGCGCTGGCCTGCGACCTCGTCGTCGCCGCTCGTGACGCGGTGTTCGGGCTGCCGGAGTCGCTGCGGGGTCTGGTCGCGACGTCCGGTGCGCTCTTCCGTGCGCCGCGGGCCCTGCCCGTCAATGTGGCGCGGGAGCTGCTGATCACCGGCAACACCCTCGGCGCCGACCGGGCGTACGGACTCGGAGTGGTCAACGAGGTCACCGAGCCGGGTGCGGCGCTCGATGCGGCGCTGCGGATGGCCGAGCGGATCTGCCTGTCGTCGCCGGTCTCGGTCCGCGAGAGCCTGCGGGCCGTTCACGCGCTCACTGCCGACTCCGACATCACCGGGTGGGAGGTCACCGAGCGGGCAAAGGCGGTGGTGACCGCGTCGGCGGACATGCGCGAAGGGATCGGTGCCTTCTTCGAGCGGCGGTCGCCGAACTGGACCGGGAAGTAGCCCGCCCCGACGGGGTCGGCGCCGGTCGCCGACCCCGGTCAGGTCAGTGCGCGGGCGCGGGCGCGGGTTCCGCGGCCGCCGGGACGGGGGTGGCCGCGGCGTCCAGTCGGACGCGTCGCGGGATGAATGCGGCCACCAGCAGGGCGCACAGGGCGGCGCCGGCGCCGATCAGGAACGTCACGACGAAGGCCTTGTGTGTGGGCACCTCGGTGGGGCCCAGCGACATCGTCATGCCGGTCAGCACGAGGATCATGACGGCGCTCGCGAACGAGGTTCCGATCATCCGCATCAGCGAGTTGAGTCCGTTGGCCGCGGCCGTCTCCTTCAGCGGTACCGAGCCCATGATCAGCGCGGGCATGGCCGCATAGGAGATGCCGATGCCGGCGCCGATGATCGTCGCGACGAGGGCGATCTGCCACATTGCGTTCATCAGCACGGCGCCGATCAGGTAGCCGGAGGCGATCACCACGGTGCCGACCATCAGGGTGGTGCGCGGACCGTACCTGTTGGTCAGGTGCGCCGAGACGGGGGAGAGCAGCATCATCACGATGCCCCCGGGGGCCATGCACAGGCCCGCGACGACCATCGACTTACCGAGCCCGTATCCCGTCTCCGGCGGCAGCTGCAGCAGCAGCGGAACCGTCAACGACGTCGCGTACATGGCGAATCCGGTCAGGACCGACGCGACGTTGGTGAGCAGCACCGGCCGCGACGCCGACACCCGAAGGTCGACGAGGGGCTCCGGGGTGCGCAGCTCCGTCACACACCAGGCGGCGAAGACGACGACCGACAGGCCGAGCAGTCCGAGGGTGGGAACGCTGGTCCAGCCCCAGTCGGCGCCCTTGGTGATCGGGAGCAGCAGCGAGACCAGTCCGACGGTCAGACCGATGGCGCCGAGGTAGTCGAAGCGTCCGGGGTTGCGGACCGACGACTCCGGAACCGCGATCGCGACCGCTGCCGCGACCAGCGTGCCGAGAACCGCGGATGCCCAGAACAGCGTGTGCCAGTCGTAGTTCTGCGCGGTGAAGGCGGCGAGCGGCATGCCGACGGCGCCGCCGACGCCCATCGTCGAGCTCATGACCGAGATCGCGCCGCCGACCTTCTCGCGCGGCAGTTCGTCGCGCAGGATCGAGATGCCGAGCGGGATCGCGCCGGTCGCCGCGCCCTGCAGTGCGCGGCCGACGATCACCGCGGTGACCGAGTCGCCCAGCGCGCACACCACGGAGCCGGCGACGAGGAACGCCATGCTGACCAGGATCATCCGGCGCTTGCCGAACATGTCCCCGAGGCGTCCCGCCACCGGTGTGACGGCGGCGGCCGCGAGCAGTGTCGAGGTGATCACCCAGGACGCGGTCGCGGTGTCGGTGTCCAGTAGCTCGGGCAGGGCGTGGATCAAGGGGACGACGAGGGTCTGCATCAACGAGACGACGATGCCGCTGAACGCGAGGATTGCCAGGATCATGCGCGGGGAGCGGGAGGTCTCCGTGCCGCTGGGTGCCGAAATGGTCACTACGGATCTCTTCTCTGGTGCTACGAAAGGCAAGTCAATGAACGCAAGGATGTGTACGATACACATCCTTCGGTATCCGTCCGCGACGTTGCGACGACTAGCGGCGGAAGAAGTCCGCGGTCGCGGAGTCAGACGGGTAGAACGATTCGATCGCAATCTCCGCGAGCGTGACGTCGCGCGGGGTGCCGAAGACGGTGGTCGTGCTGAACATGGACAGTTCGGCGCCGTCGGTCCGGATCCGCAGCGGAACCAGTAGCGCCGAGGTGTCGGTCTCGCCGATCTCCTCCTCTCCCGGGTAGCCGCGCAACTCGTCGAGGAGCTGTGCCAACTCCGGGTCCGCGGTGGCGTCGGCTTCCCGGTGCAGTCGAGCCAGCAGGTGGCCGCGCCACTGCCCGAGATTCGCGATCCGGGGCGCCATGCCGTCCGGGTGCAGGCTGAGCCGCAGCACGTTGACGGGGGGTTCGAGCAGATGCGGCGCCGAGCCGGCTGTGAGCACCTCGACGGCAGGGTTGCCCGCGACCAGGTCCCAATGGCGGTCGACGACCACTGCCGGGTAGGGGGTGTGCGCGTCGAGGATCCGGTTGATCGCGTCGTTGACGGCCGACATCGGCGCGTCGGGTAGCCGGTTCTGCGGGTAGGCAGGTGCGTGACCGCCGGCCAGGAGCATCGTGTTGCGCTGGCGCAGTGGTACTTCCAGGCATTCCGACAGCCGAATGATCATTGCCCTGGTCGGCCGCGCCCGGCCCGTCTCGATGAAGCTGAGATGACGCGCGGACACACCGGACTGTGACGAGAGGCCCAGCTGAGTGAGCCTGCGCCGTTCCCGCCAGTCCCTGAGTATCGAGCCGACCGGTCGCGAGGTTCCCGTGTCTGTCACACGGCTCAACCTAGCGAGGTCCGGTCGCCCTCACGATTACCTCAGAGGTAATCGACTGGCGTCGGCGGGCGCCGCAGAGTGGAGGCAGCCGGCGAGCGAACCAGAGCCGCCGGATCACACCCTCGGAAGGAATCATCATGAGCGACTTCACCGAACTGGCAACCGCGTACATCGACATGTGGAACGAAACAGACCCCGCGGCCCGGCGCGGCCGGGTCGAGCAGGTCTTCGCGGCCGGGTCCAGGTACGTGGACCCGCTCGGCGTTGCGGTGGGACACGACCAGATCGACTCGATGGTCGGTGCGGTGCAGCAACAGTTCCCGGGTCTGCGGTTCGCCCTGGCCGGCCCGATCGACACCCACCACGAGCAGGCTCGATTCGCGTGGCGACTGGGCGTTCCGGGTGAGGACTCGCTGATCGACGGATTCGACGTCGCCGAACTCGACGGCAGCGGCCGACTGGCGCTGGTCCTCGGTTTCCTGGACAAGGTGCCGACGGCATGAGCCGCCGGGGCGGGCGCACCTGCCCGCCCCGGATCGCCGTCGCCCTCGTCGCGGCCCCCCACGGCCCGGATGCAGATGCTGCTCAGTCTCTTTCGAGCAGGAAATACAAGTGCCGGCCGTTGTCGAGCACGGCCTCGGGCTTGCCGTTCATGATTCCCATCAGGGTGTTCTCGTCGACCCTCTTGAAGTGGTCGAAGATCGGCTTGCCGTCGTAGACCATGGTCGCGGTCACCTCGCCCCGGAACTCGATGTTCCACAGGCTGGCCTCGCCCCTGCCGAGCTTGACGTTGGAGTAGAGGTTGCCCTCGTCGTCCCGGCACATCAGGGGCTTGGCGTCGAGGACCGAGTGGAAGGTCTTCCCGTGCCAGCCGCTGGCGGGGAGAATCGTGCAGAGCCGATGTCCGGTCTGGAACACGGCTCCCTTCCAGGTGCCCAGGATGTCGGCTGCGGCCACGACGTCCAATGCCGCCCAGACGGCATCGAGATCGGTGGGACAGACGCCCTCGGACTGTGCGCGGAGTTCCTGAAACTTGTTGCGGGCCTGCTCGACATCCATCGACGACTCCTCTGGTTGGGTCTGTGGAGGCTACGCCTCGTCGGGGGCGTGGCGGCGAGGACACGAACCCGGCGAATCCACCTGCCCGACCGGCGGGACCGGGATGCGAAGATGGACGTGATGGATTCAGATTCGATCGACGCGGGCCGCGGGCTCGAGCGTGAGCTGACGCTGATGGCGCGGCACACGGCCCTCGTGTCCCAGTGGCGGATGCCGGATCGCGCCCTGGACCGGTCCGCGTACCTGTTGCTCTCCCGCCTCGAGATAGGCGAGCCGATGACGCTGCGGGAGCTGTCCGAGGCCTTCGGCCTCGACGTGTCCACCGTCAACCGTCAGACCGCCGCGCTGGTGCGTCAGGGACTGGCCGAGCGCATCGTCGACGCGGAGGGCGGCACGGCCCGCAGGCTGCGTCCGACCGAGCGCGGGCTGGCGGCATTGCGCTCGGACCGCGACCAGAACGTGGAGGGCGTGACCTCCCTTGTCGCGGACTGGGACGACCAGGATCGCCGGGATCTGGTTACCTTGCTGCGGAAGTTGAACGAGAAGATCGAGGAGCGCCAGGGGCTGAACTGGCCCCGGGACTGACCGAAGCACCGAGGAGAGCACGAATGGGTATCAACGAGGGACGCGTCGTCGTGGTGACCGGGGCGGCGGGCGGCATCGGCCGTGAGCACGCACTCGAATTCGCCAGGCAGGGCGCCAAGGTCGTGGTCAACGACCTCGGTCCCGCCGAGGCCGTCGTCGAGGAGATCAAGGCGCTCGGTGGCGAGGCCATTGCGAACAAGGACGACATCTCCGACTTCGACGGTGCGGGACGGCTGATCCGCAGCGCGATCGACACCTTCGGCACCATTCACGTCCTGGTGAACAACGCGGGCATCCTGCGCGACAAGATGTTCGTGAACATGACCGTCGACCAGTGGGACGACGTCATGCGCGTGCACCTGCGCGGCACCTTCGCGCCGTCGCAGCACGCGGCGTCGTACTGGCGCGAGCAGTCCAAGGCCGGGACGCCGGTCGCGCACCCGCGGATCATCAACACCTCGTCGCCGTCGGGTCTCTACGGAAACCTCGGCCAGGCCAACTACGGCGCGGCGAAGGCCGGCATCGCGGCGTTCACCGTGATCCTCGCCGACGAACTGGCCCGGCTCGGGGTCACCGTCAACGCCATCGCCCCGACCGCGCTGACCCAGATGACCGCCGGCCTGGAGGCGTTCGTCGCCGCGGCGGACGCGGAGAAGGAGCGCACCGGTTTCGACGCGGCCGCGCCCGAGAACATCTCGCCGACGGTGGTCTGGCTGGGGTCCCCGGAGTCGGACGGCATCACCGGACGGATCTTCAACGTGCACGGTGGCTCCATCAGCGTCGCCGAGACCTGGGTCGCCGGTCCCGGGGTGTCGAAGGACGCACGCTGGGACCCGGCCGAGCTCGGCGAGGTCATCCCGGCGCTGGTCGCGGAGGCCCGGCCGAACTCCGACATGGCCGGAAACCCGCGTCACGCGAACTCGCGTCTGGGTCTCTGAGCCCAACCCCGAAGCAGCCGGAGCGGCCCACCACAGCACGTGTGGTGGGCCGCTCCGGTCGTCGGGGGTTTACCCGAGTGCGCGTGCCGGGGCGGGCACTCGTTCGATCCCGTACTTCTTGACGGGCGGGGTGGTTCGCAACCACGTGCCGTCGGCCCGGCACAGCTGGTAGGTGCCGTCCGGGTGGTAGATCTTGGAACCGACGCTGTAGTCCTTGCCGTCGTAGACGCACACGGTGGTCGTGGTGCCGTCCGGGTTCGTGCGGATTGCCGCATTCGCGACGGCGGCCTGGGCACCGATCAGTCCCGCGGCGACGAGGATCGAGGCGGCGAGCGTCTTGGCGGTTCGAGAGATCATGGGGTGGCCCTTCGGTTGTGGTGTCTGCCCAGGTGGACTCCTACAAATATGGGCGACACGGGCCCGGCCGGACAGGGACCCAAGGGGTGGGGTTCGCCCCCCTTCGTCAGCGCATTCCGAGCAGCGTGAGGGCAAATTTCGCGTACTCGGCGGCGATCTGCTCGGGCGTGGACGGGCCGCCGATCCGGAACCACTGGGGCAGCGACGTGCACATCGTCACGATGGCCTTCCCGGCGTCGCGCGGGTGCGCGGTGGTGAAGTCACCCGCCGCCACCCCGACCCCGATCTCGGCGTCGAGGAGGTGCTGAACCGCGTTTCGGGAGTCGCGGATCCGGTCCCGGTTCGGCGGGTCCAGGCTGCGCATCTCGCTGGCGCCGATGAAGGCCAGCTCCCGCCGGTGGGTGTGGTAGAGCGCGAGCGCCTCCACCGCGAGGCCGACCCGGGCGACGGTGGTCTCGCCCTCGGCGAGGGCCGCGCGCACCCGCCAGTGGATCTCGTCCATCGTCAGGTCGAGCGCGCGGACGAGGAGTTCCTGCTTGTCGCGGTAGTGGTGGTACACGCCGGGCGCGCTCACCCCGGCCCGGGCGGCCAGCGCGCGCATGGTGGCGCCGTGGTACCCGGTCTCGACGAATGCCTCGATCGCGGCGGCCAGTACCGGGTCGAGTTCGAGCGCGGGAAACTCGCGCCAGTCGGCCGCCGAGCGTGCAGTTGTCGTCGGCGTTCCAGTGGGTTTGGTCCGGGAAGTGCGCATTCGGCGGGCGGGGGCGGAGGGGCGTTCGGTTGAGGCGGCGCCGCCCAGCAGCAGCTCGGCCGGTACCTCCAGTGCGTCGGCCAGTTCCACGAGCCGGTCGACGGACACCCCGGTCCGGCCGTTCTCGATGGCGCTGAGCGTGGCGGGGCTGACCGCGATCCGGGCCGCCAACTCGCGCAATGAGAGCCCGCGCTCGGTGCGGGCCGCCCTGATGGCTTCGGGCAGCGGCGGTCGTCCGGGCATGCGCCCTCCTCTCGGCGTTCGGATCTGCAATGTATCAGGAATCCTGAACACTTGGTTGCGGGCATTGTCGTGCATAGAACGAAAGTTGCGTGTTGACAGGGCTGAACTCGGATGAGAACGTGGTCGGGAAGACATGGAAGTGGAACGAGCGTTCGGCGTTTCCGAAGTAAGGAGAGAACGTGGCAATCGACCTGGCGTATTCCGGCGAAACCGCGGACCTGATCAAGCGGACCCGGGAGTTCACCCGCGACGTGGTGCTGCCGATCGAGGACGAGTTCGGCGGCAACATCACCGAGGCCGGCGGCGACGAGCTGCGGGTCCGGATGCAGGACGCGGCGAAGGCCGCCGGGGTCTTCGCGCCGCACGCGCCCGTCGAGTTCGGCGGCCACGGCCTGAACATGTCCGACCGCGCCCCGGTGTTCGAGGAGGCCGGCTACTCGCTGTTCGGTCCTGTCGCGCTGAACATCRCCGCGCCGGACGAGGGCAACGTGCACATGCTCGCGCACATCGCCAACCCCGAGCAGCGCGAGCAGTACCTCGCGCCGCTGGCCCGCGGCGAGGTCCGGTCGGCCTTCGCGATGACCGAGCCCTCTCCCGGCGCCGGCTCCGACCCGTCGGCACTGAACACCCGGGCCGTCCGGGCCGACGGCGGCTGGCGGATCAACGGCCGCAAGTTCTTCATCACCGGCGCGGACGGCGCCGGGTTCTTCATCATCATGGCCCGCACCTCAGGGGAGCCCGGTCAGCGCGGCGGGGCCACGATGTTCCTCGCGCCCGCGGACACGCCCGGTATCCGGGTCGGCCGTCACATCGACACCCTGGACCGCTCGATGATCGGCGGGCACTGCGAGGTGTTCTTCGAGGACCTGCTGGTGCCGGACAGCGCCGTGCTCGGCGAGGTGGACCGCGGCTTCGAGTACGCCCAGGTGCGGCTCGGGCCGGCGCGGATGACGCACGTGATGCGCTGGCTGGGTGCCGCCCGCCGCGGCCACGACGTCGCCGTCGACTACGTCGCCAAGCGCGAGGGCTTCGGTTCGAAGCTCGGAGACCTCGGCATGATCCAGAAGATGGTCGCGGACAACGAGATCGACATTGCCGCGACGCGCGCGCTGCTGGTGCGTGCCTGCTGGGAGCTCGACCGCGGCGAGCACGCGTCGAACTCCACGTCCATCGCCAAGACCTATGCGGCCGAGGCGATCTTCCGGATCGTGGACCGCAGTGTCCAGATGTGCGGTGGGATGGGCGTTTCCGGCGACCTGCCGCTGGCCCGGCTCTCCCGTGAGGTGCGGCCGTTCCGGGTCTACGACGGCCCCTCCGAGGTGCACCGCTGGGCGATCGCCAAGCGCGTCGTCGGTGCGGCCAAGCGCGCACAGGCGGACGCACGATGAACCTGCCGGGGATGGATGTCGCTGCCTTGCAGCGGTACCTGGTTGCCGAGGGCATCGAACTGCACGGCGACCTGCGGGTGGAACTGATCAGCGGCGGACGCTCGAACCTGACCTTCAAGGCCTTCGACGACCGCTCCTCGTGGGTGGTCCGCCGACCGCCGGTCAGCGGACTGACGCCCTCCGCGCACGACATGGCACGCGAGTACACGGTGACCAACGGTCTGCAGGGCACCGGGATCCCGGTGGCGCGAACGGTGGCGTTCGACGCCGACGGGACGGCGCTGGGCGCGCCGACCACCGTCGTCGAGTTCGTCGACGGTCTGGTGGTGCGGGACCAGGACGACCTCGCCGCGCTCACCGACGAGCAGGTCGCGGGCAATGCCGGCGAACTGGTCCGGGTGCTGGCAGCACTGCACGACGTGGACTACCGGGCGGCCGGTCTCGGCGAGTTCGGCCGTCCCGAGGGCTTCCTCGCTCGTCAGGTGGCGCTGTGGGCGAAGCAGTGGGAGCGGGTCAAGTCGCGTGAGCTGCCGGACGTCGCGAAGCTGCATGCGCGCCTGGCCGAGTCGATCCCGCAGCACTCGGAGGCGTCCATCGTGCACGGGGACTACCGGATCGACAACACCATCCTCGACGCCGCCGACCCCACCGCGGTCCGCGCACTGGTGGACTGGGAGCTCTCGACCCTCGGGGACCCGCTCACCGACGTGGCTCTGATGTGCGTGTACCGGAACCCTGCCTTTGACCTGCTGCTCGGTACGAAGGCCGCCTGGACCAGTGATCGGCTGCCGTCGGCCGACGAGCTCGCGCAGACCTACGCCGTGGCGTCGGGCCGCGATCTCGGCAACTGGAGCTTCTACATGGCGCTGGCGAACTTCAAGCTCGCCGTGGTCGGCGAGGGCATCACCCACCGCGCGCTGCAGGGCTCCGATTCCGGCAGTGGCGCAGAGAAGGCGGCGGACGCGACGCCGGAGTTCATCACCGCTGGGCTGCGTGCCCTGGAAGGAGTATCGGCATGAGCGAGTCCCGGATCGTCCACACCGCGCTGGTCACCGGCGCCTCCCGCGGGATCGGGCTGGGCATCGCCCACCGGCTCGCGAGTCTCGGCTACTCGCTGACCGTCACGGCGCGCGACGCCGAGCGGCTCGACGTGGTGGCTGCCGAACTCCGTGCGGCGGGCGCACCCGAGGTGGTCCCGGTGGCCGGTGACATGGCCGACGAGGACGCTGTCCGACGGCTCACGCAGGTGCACGCGGACCGGCTCGGCCCGATGAAGGCGCTGATCCTCAACGCGGGCGTCGGTACCGCGGGGCCCGTCGCCGAATACCCGATGAGGCGGTTCGACAAGACCCTCGACGTGAACCTGCGCGCCCCGTTCCAGCTGCTGCAGCAGTGCCTGCCGCTGCTGCGCAAGGGTGCTGAGGCGGACCCGGGACGCGGCGCCAAGGTGATCGCGCTGGCCTCGATCGCCGGGGTCTACGCCGAGCACGGCCTGGCGGTGTACGGCGCGACCAAGGCCGCGCTGATCTCGTTGGTCCAGACGCTCAACGCGGAGGAGTCGGGCAACGGCGTCAGCGCCACCACGATTGCGCCCGGGTACGTCGACACCGACATGAGCGCGTGGATCCACGACCGAATCCCGGCCGAGCAGATGCTCGAGGTGAACGACATCGTGGAGGTTGCCGAGTCGTTGCTCCGCCTCTCCTCGCGGGCTGTCGTCCCGAACATCGTGATGACTCGGGCGGGCACGGACGGGCTCCACGCCTGACCCTCTAGTGCACCGTCAGTAAATCTCCGGCATCCGGAGAAGCTTTGCGGCGAGGCCGTGGGCCTGTGACATAATCACAATCATATTGTGATGTTCACCCAACTCGCTGGTAGTCCCCTCGACGCCGTCTTGACCTGCGCGAATCGCCATTCACTTGGCGGCAGGTCGGGACGGCGTTCGTGTTCTTCCCGGCGTTGTCGGCGGACACCTGGACGCATGCCCGAGATACTTTCAAAAGCCCTCGAAAAGCTCGGCTAACGCGGTAAGTTGCCACGTGCGGTCGGTGGCGTCCTGCCCTCGTCGTGATCGGGTTGCCGTCCTGTTGACGGTTGGATTGTTCTTCGGGAGGGCGATCTGTGAGAACACAATGGATCGACGTGCGTCAGATACAGGGGACCGCGGCGGTTGCCGCGGTAGTGGTGGCTGCGCACAGTCACGGACAGACCGGAGTCGGCGTAGGCACGTGATGTGCCACTGACCTGCCGATGGATTGCGCGCCCGGGGCGCGTACGTATCCCGCTGTGAAGCGGATTCAATCTCTACGAAATCTGACTTCGGCCCGTCGTGTCTGCCGTAGCCCTCGGCCTTGTTGGCAAGACCAACCTTCTGGCCTGGGTATTTGCAGGGACGCACGGGTTGTTCCGAAAAAAGGGGAATCAGTTGAAGCCGACCGCGTTCGACGGAATCGACGGCACCGATCACGCCACCGACGTTGACGCGATGGAGGTATTCCCGCTCTCGCATGCCCAGCTCGGGATGTGGTACGCCCAGCATCTCGATCCCGACGTGCCGATCAACATCGCGCAGTACGTCGACATGCGGGGTGACCTCGACATCGACACTCTCGAACGGGCCAGCATCGTCGGGTCGTCCGAGTTCGGATCGGGCTTCCTGCGGATTCTCGAACGTGACGGCCAGCCCTGCCAGATGGTGGATCTCGGCATCGACGACTCGCTCCTGGTCCGTGACTTCCGGGGCGAAGAGGATCCTGAGCGGGCCGCTCACGAGTGGATGCAGGCCGACTACAGCGCCCCCGTCAACCTCCTCGAAGACCGGCTGATCGTCGCCGCAGTGCTACGGATCGAGGACAGTCGGTACTTCTGGTACTCGCGCTGCCACCACATCATCCTCGACGGATTCGGCGCCATGAACTTCATGACGCGCGTCGCCGAGTTGTACTCGGCCGCGGTCGAGGGCCGCGAGCCGGCGCCCTTGAAGGCGGTGGACCTGAGCGAGCTGTACAAGTCGGACACGGCCTACCGGGAGAGCGAGCGGTTCACCGCCGACGGCGAGTACTGGGCCGAGCGGATCGCCGGCCTGGAGGAAGGCACCAGCCTCAGCGGTCGGACCGCGGCTCCGTCGGCGGTCAACGGGGTGTCCAGCGCGGCGCTGTCCGACGAGTTCGCCGCGCAGCTCTCCGCCGCGGTCTCGGAGCAGAACTCATCGCCCGCGGGGATGCTGATCGCCGCGTTCGCGAGCTATCTGGCACAGGTCTCGGGCAACGAGGATGTCATCCTGAGCCTGCCTGTCACCGCACGTACGACGGCCGCCGCCCGGCGGTCCGGCGGCATGATGTCCAACGTGGTGCCGCTCAGGCTGCACGTTGGCACCGACACCACCATCGCGGAGCTCCTCACCCAGGTCCAGGTCGCCGTCTCGGGTGCGCTGCGGCGCCAGCGCTACCGGCACGAGGACATGCGCCGAGGCTCGTCCGCCAGTGCGGTCCAGCGGGACCTGCTCGGTCCGCTGGTGAACATCATGCTCTTCCACAACGAGGTGGCCCTCGGACCTGTGCTGGGCGAGTTCAACATCCTCTCGACCGGCACCATCGAAGACCTGGGCGTCAACTTCTACCAGAGCGTCGGTGGTACCCGCACTCACGTCGACTTCGAGACCAACCCGAACCTCTACTCTGATGACGAAGCGCGCGAACATCATTCGAGGTTCCTGAACTTCTTCGAGCGGTTTGTCGGTGTGGATGCCGAAACGCCCGTCTGGGCGCTGAATGTGGCGACCGACATGGAACTCGAGTTGGTCCTGGATCGGTGGAACGACACCGACCGTGCGGTTCCCGAGGGCACGTTGGTGTCGATGTTCGAGGCGCAGGTGGCGGCGACGCCGGATGCTGTGGCGTTGGTGTTCGAGGGTGAGTCGCTGACGTACTCGGAGTTCGATGTTCGGGTTAATCGTCTTGCGCGGCATTTGATTTCGGTTGGTGTTGGGCCGGAGTCGTTGGTGGCGTTGGCGATGCGCCGGTCGCTGGAGATGATGGTCGGTGTCTATGCGGTGCTCAAGGCGGGTGGCGCGTACGTGCCGGTGGATCCGGATCAGCCGGCGGACCGGGTCGGTCACATCCTCGACACGGCGGACGCGGTGTGCGTGTTGTCCACGGTGCGTGACGGTTTCGAAGGTGCGGGGGRCAGTTCTGTCCTGTTGATCGACGCGTTGGACCTGTCGGGGTACGCCGATGGTCCGATTGCGGATGCGGATCGGCTGGGGGTGTTGGATTCGTCGAATGCGGCGTACGTGATCTTCACGTCGGGTTCGACGGGTCGGCCGAAGGGTGTCGCGGTCACGCATGGCGCGATCGTGAACCGTCTGGTGTGGATGCAGGCGGAGTACGGCCTGGGTTCGCAGGATGTGGTGTTGCAGAAGACGCCGGTGACGTTCGACGTGTCGGTGTGGGAGTTGTTCTGGCCGTTGCAGGTTGGTGCGCGTCTGGTGGTTGCGGTGCCGGACGGGCACCGCGATCCGGCGTATCTGGCGCAGGTGGTTGTCGAGCAGTCGGTGACGACGATGCACTTCGTGCCGTCGATGCTGGCGGTGTTCGTGGCGGAGCCGTCGGCGGTGGAATGCGCGACGTTGCGGCAGGTGTTCGCGTCGGGTGAGGCGTTGCCGGCGGAGACCGCGGCGCGGTTGCGGGAGATCCTGCCGGCGGTGCGGTTGCACAACCTGTACGGGCCGACGGAGGCCGCGG
>NZ_JBFUJP010000080.1:0-33286 GCF_056401315.1 Rhodococcus sp. P4_F5
GTGAGCGCGTCGGGCCCGCCGCCCCCGCCGGACCCGCCGGCCGCGGCGCCCACGGAGCCGCCCGCGCAGTCGCCGCGCGGACCGATGGGCATGGCGACCGGTCCGTCGGCCAAGGCCATGAACTTCCTGCCGTCCGCGAAGCGGCTGCTGCGCCGGCTGGCCCCGCACCGGTTCGCGGTGGCGGTGGTGATCGCCATGGCCACGGCGAGCGTGGTGCTCAGCGTGATCGGTCCGAAGATCCTCGGGCACGCCACCAACATCATCTTCGACGGCATCGTCGGCAGGCAGCTGCCCGCCGGCCTGACCAAGGACCAGGCGGTCGAGGGCCTGCGTGCGCAGGGCCAGGACACCTTCGCGGACATGGTGTCCTCGATGAACGTGGTGCCCGGGACCGGGATCGACTTCACCGCGATGGGTCAGGTGCTGGCCCTGGTCCTCGGGCTCTACGTGCTGTCCTCGCTCTTCGCCTGGGTGCAGGCGTACCTGCTGAACATCATCGTGCAGGGCACCATCAAGAGCCTGCGCGCCGAGGTCGAGGACAAGATCCACCGGCTTCCGCTGCGCTACTTCGACACCAACCCCCGCGGTGACCTGCTCAGCCGCGTCACCAACGACATCGACAACGTGGCGCAGACCCTGAACCAGGTGATCAGCCAGATGCTCATGTCGCTGCTGTCGGTGATCGGCATCCTCGCGATGATGCTGTGGATCTCGCCGCTGCTGGCCCTGGTCGCCGTCCTGACCGTGCCGCTCTCGTTGCTGGTCACCACCCAGATCGCCAAGCGGTCGCAGAAGCACTTCGTGGCGCAGTGGAAGACGACCGGCGCCCTCAACGCGCAGATCGAGGAGACGTTCACCGGCCACGAGTTGGTCAAGGTGTTCGGCCGTCAGCGCGAGGTGCAGGCCGACTTCGACGAGAAGAACCAGGAGCTGTACAAGTCCGCGTTCGGCGCCCAGTTCATCTCCGGTCTGGTGATGCCCGCGATCATGTTCCTGGGCAACCTCAACTACGTCGCGGTCGCGGTGATCGGCGGCATGAAGGTGGCGTCCGGCTCGATGAGCCTCGGCGACGTGCAGGCGTTCATCCAGTACTCGCGCCAGTTCACCCAGCCGCTGACCCAGATCGCGAGCATGGCCAACCTGATGCAGTCCGGTGTGGCGTCCGCCGAGCGGGTGTTCGCCCTGCTCGACGAGGAGGAGCAGAGCGCCGACCCGAAGCCCGCCCGGAGTCCGGCGGTCGCCCGCGGGCACGTCGAGTTCCAGAAGGTGTCCTTCCGCTACAAGGAGGAGCAGCCGCTCATCGAGGGGCTCTCGCTCACCGCGCAGCCCGGCCACATGGTCGCGATCGTCGGCCCCACCGGCGCGGGCAAGACCACGCTGGTGAACCTGATCATGCGGTTCTACGAGGTGGACTCCGGCCGGATCCTGTTGGACGGCACCGACATCGCGCAGATGACCCGGGACGACCTGCGCTCCCGGGTCGGCATGGTGCTACAGGACACCTGGCTGTTCGGCGGCACCATCCGAGAGAACATCGCCTACGGACGGCCCGGCGCGACCGACGCGCAGATCGCCGAGGCGGCCCGGCTCAGCCACGTGGACAAGTTCGTGCACACGCTGCCCGACGGCTACGACACGGTCATCGACGCGGAGGGCAACAACGTCAGCGCCGGCGAGAAGCAGCTGATCACCATCGCCCGGGCGTTCATCGCGCAGCCGTCGATCCTGATCCTCGACGAGGCCACCAGTTCGGTGGACACCCGTACCGAGCTGCTGGTCCAGCACGCCACCGCGGCGCTGCGCAGCGACCGCACCAGCTTCGTCATCGCGCACCGGCTCTCGACGATCCGGGACGCGCACCTGATCGTGGTGATGGAGGACGGGCACATCGTCGAGCAGGGCACCCACGAGGATCTGCTGGCTCGCCGGGGCGCGTACTTCGACCTCTACAACAGCCAGTTCGTCGGCGCCGCCGTCTGAGGAGAAGCGGCCGCCGCGCCGCCCTGTGACAGGATTGCCACGTGAATTCCGCAGTACAGCCGCAGGCCGGCGTGGGTCCCGCGAAGCGTCCCGAATCGATCTTCACCATCGGGACCCGCCTCGAGGACCGCCTCGGCCGCACCGGCACCGTCCACACCCCGCACGGCGACATCGCGACGCCGTCGTTCGTGGTGGTCGGTACCAAGGCGACGGTCAAGGCGGTGCTGCCCGAGTCCGTCAAGGAGCTGGGCACCCAGTCGGTGCTGGCCAACGCCTACCACCTGTACCTGCAGCCCGGCGCCGACATCGTCGACGCGGCGGGCGGGCTGGGCAAGTTCATGAACTGGGACGGCCCCACCTTCACCGACAGCGGCGGGTTCCAGGTGATGTCGCTGGGCGTCGGCTTCCGCAAGGTGCTGGCGATGGAGTCGGTGGGTGTGCAGTCCGACGACGTGATCGCGGACGGCAAGGAGCGGCTCGCGACGGTCGACGACGACGGGGTCACCTTCAAGTCGCACCTCGACGGCAGCAGGCACCGGTTCACCCCCGAGGTGTCGATGCAGATCCAGCACCAGCTCGGCGCGGACATCATGTTCGCGTTCGACGAGCTCACCACCCTGCTCAACACCCGCGGTTACCAGGAACGCTCGGTCCAGCGCACCCAGGAGTGGGCGATCCGCTGCATCGCCGAGCACGAGAAGCTCACGGCCGAGCGCGCGGACAAGCCGTACCAGGCGCTGTTCGGCGTGGTGCAGGGCGCGCAGTACGAGGACCTGCGCCGGCAGGCCTGCCGCGGCCTCGAGTCCATCGAGGGGGAGAACGGCTACGGCTTCGACGGCTACGGCATCGGCGGCGCGCTCGAGAAGCAGAACCTGGGCACCATCGTGCGGTGGTGCAACGAGGAGCTGCCCGAGCACAAGCCGCGGCACATGCTCGGCATCAGCGAGCCGGACGACTTCTTCGTCGCCATCGAGAACGGCGCCGACACCTTCGACTGCGTCAACCCGTCACGGGTGGCCCGCAATGCCGCCATCTACGTGCGCTCGGGCCGTTTCAACATCAACACCAGCCGCTTCCGCCGCGACTTCACACCCATCGACGACGAGTGCGACTGCTACACCTGCGCCAACTACACCCGCGCGTACATCCACCACCTGTTCAAGGCGAAGGAAATGCTCGCCTCGACGCTGTGCACCATTCACAACGAGCGGTTCACCGTGAAGCTGGTCGACGACATCCGCGCCAGCATCGAGGGCGGCTACTTCCACGACTTCAAGGCGGAGACCCTCGGCCGGTTCTACGGCCCCGACAAGCCGTAACGGGCCGCCGGTCAGGCGGCGAGCACGTACGTCGGCTCGCGCTTCTTGATGTACGCGATGACGCGGTAGGTGATCGGCATGACCAGCACCTCGACCAGGATCTTCCACACGACGCCGACGATGAGGTAGTTCACGAAATCGCCGCCGGTGGTGATGCCGATCGCGCCCGCGGCGATCGAGCAGAAGATCAGGGTGTCGGCGAACTCGCCGACGACGGTCGACCCGATCAGCCGCGCCCACAGGTGCTTCTCCTTGGTGCGTTCCTTGATGGCGACCATCACCAGCGAGTTCAGCAACTGTCCGACGAGGTAACCCGAGAGCCCGGCCAGCAGCAGTCGGGGGTAGACGCCGACCACGGATTCCAGTGCCGCCTGGTGTTCGTAGAAGTCCGCCGACGGCAGCGCGAGCAGCAGCCAGAAGCAGCCCGCCGCCAGGATCAGGGCGCCGAACCCCAGGTAGATCGCCCGGCGGGTGGCCTTGAAGCCGTACACCTCGCTGAGCACGTCGCCGAGCACGTAGGCGAGCGGGAACAGGAAGAAGCCGCCGTCGGTGATGATCGGCAGGATCTGCAGCGGCCCGATGCTGAGCTCGGATCCGGCGAAGAATGCCACCCCCTTGGTGGCGCAGATGTTCGAGATCAGCAGCACGGCGGTGAAGAGCGCCACGATGGTGGGGTAGTAGCCCCGGCTGACGTGGGCGAAGGTCGCGGTCTCGGGAGCGGTCTCCACCGGTTCTGACACTGTCACGACGCCATCCAAGCACCATGACGACGCCGGGCGCGAACCCAGACCCGGCGGGGTCGGTTCGCGCTCGGCGTCGTGAGCAGGCGTGCAGCGGTGGGTCAGGGGGCGACGCGGCCCCCGACGACGACCCGGTACGCGTAGGTCGAGGCGATGATGGTCACGGGGTAGCTCACCAGGAGGCCGACCAGGCACAGCAGGAAGCCGACGATGTTGAGCCCGATCAGCGCCAGGGTCAGCAGCGCAAGTGGGCCGACGTTCTGTGAGATCGCACCGAAGCTGGACTTGATTGCGGGGATCGCATCTTGCTGTTGGTCGATGACGAACTGCAGGGTCCACCAGGTCAGGAAGACGATGATGATGCCCGGGATGATCAGTAGGACGAAACCGATGCCGGACATCAGGCCAACCAACAGGCTGGCGAGGATGACCGCGCCCACGTTGGTGAACTGGAAGAACGAGCCGATGGTCGGGGTGTTGCCGTCGAGTTCGTGCAGGGCTCCGCGGACCAGCGCGGCATTGACGAGATAGCCGACGACGACGCTGACGATCGTGCCGATCACGCCCCACACCGTGTAGAAGCTGGCCACGTCCATGGAGTCGGAGTCGCGCCCGAAGATCAGGCTGAGCGCGACCTCGATGAGAACGATGACCAGCAGGATGCCGATCCACACGCCCGCATTGGCCTTGTATTTGTTCCAGGCGTAGCCGAGTGCGTCGCCGACGGTGAGCTGGGGGACGCCGCCGGGTCCGCCGAAGCCGGGCGGTGGTTGCGCAGGCGGACCGTAACCGGGTGGAGGCGGTGGCATGTAGCCGCCCTGACCGGGGGGCGGTGGGTAGCCGCCGGGGGCGCCGTAGCCGGGGGGCGGCGGGTAGCCGCCGGGCATGTTCGGGGCGCCACCCTGCTGCGGGTTGCCCGGCTGGCCGTAGTTCGGCGGCGGCGGGGGGTATCCGCCAGCGGGATTCTGGGGCGGGTTCTGCGGGTTCTGCGGGTAATTCGGATCGGGATTTCGCCCGGTGTTCGGATCACCGGGTGGCGGGTTTTCGCTCACTTGGGTCCCCTTGTCGACGGCGTCATGGTTGAATTTCTCACCATTTGGCAGTGCGAGCATGACCCTACGTGGTATCCGGCCATTCATTGCCGGAAACTGGTACCGATTCGGATTCGTTCGTCGGCGGCAGGGAGGGGCACCCCGACCGCGCGTCCGTGTCGGTCGCGGTCGGGGTGACGCGTCTACCTGCGCTTGAGTTCCTTCACGTCCTCGGAGATCTTGATGACTGCGACGTAGAACTCGAGACTGATCCGGATCAGCGCGAGGAAGACGATGAAGCCCAGCGAACCGAAGAGGAGGGCGAGTAGCCCTGCAACGGGCTCTTGGGAGAAGGCCGAGACGACCATGACGAGAAGGCCGAGCCCCATCATCGCTGTCACCAGGATGTAGAGGACCTTGACGACCTTCGGCGTCACGTAACTGTCGAAGTTGAAGTCGAACAGGGCTGGGAAGAACCCGGCCGCCTGCTGGCTGACGCCGCCGGGTGCCGGCGGCATCGGCGGCGCCGACGGGTATCCGCCGTATCCGCCAGGCGCCGCGGGACCCGGGTAGGACGGGCCGGGCTGCGTGCCGTAATCCACCGGGTTTCCGTATCCCTGGGTAGGGATTTGTCCGGCCTGCGGGAATTGCCCGCCGGATACCCCCGGATTATTCGGATCGTTCGGTCCGCCGCTTGTCATGTAGCCCCCTACTTATGTGTTCATCCGCGAATTCGGATGCCGACACAGTACTGGGGCGGTGAGGAAATGCCCGGTAGGTCCTGGCGAGACATGCATCTCTTTTCGCGGATTCGTCTCAGGGCGTGGTGAACACCCAGGGAGTGCTGGGAAGTGCGTTCGGGTCGAAGGTCGCAAGCAACTCGGCCGTGGTCGGCCGGTCGTCGGCGCCGGCCATGCCGAGAGAGACCGCCATCATCGCGCGGACTTCCTCCGGGGTGCGCCCGCGGGCCCGTTGGTCGGCCAGGGTGACGGCGCCGTCCCGCTTGGCGAGCCGCTTGCCCTCGGCGTTGAGCGCGAGCGGCACGTGCGCGTAGTGGGGTGCCGGAAGATCCAGCAGGGACGCGAGATAGGCCTGCCGTGGCGCGGACGAGAGCAGGTCGTCGCCGCGGACCACCTGGTCGATGCCCTGTGCGGCGTCGTCGACCACCACGGCCAGGTTGTACGCGGGGATCCCGTCGCCACGCCGCAGCACCACGTCGTCGATGGCATCGGTGTAGCTGCCGCGGCGCATGTCTTCGACTGTGTACTCGGGCTTTTCGGCGCGCAGCCGGATCGCGGGCGTCCGGCCCTGCGCGCGCTTGTCCGCGCGTTGTCCGTCCGTCAGGTTCCGGCAGGTGCCCGGGTAGTGCCCGTCCGGGCCGTGCGGCGCCGAGACGGCCTGCTGGATTTCCCTTCTCGTGCAGAAGCACTCGTAGGTCAGGCCGGCGTCGACGAGGGTGGCGACGGCGGCGTCGTAACGGGGGAGCCGGTCCGACTGCCGCACGACCGGGCCGTCCCAGTCCAGCCCGAGCGCGGCGAGGTCGTCGAGCTGGCGCTGCTCGGCGCCGGGCCGGACCCGGTCCAGGTCCTCGACGCGGATCAGGAAACGTCGTCCGGTGGAACGGGCGAACAGCCAGGCCAGCAGTGCGGTGCGGAGGTTGCCCAGGTGCAGGTCACCCGAGGGGCTGGGGGCGAACCGTCCCGCCCCGGACGCGTGCTGGTGCATGAGTGAACCCTAGCGAGCCGTCAGGGGCCGCCCGGGTGGGGTGGGGACGGCAACGGCCCCCGACCGCGAGGGTCGGGGGCCGTGAACGCGAGCGGTGGAGACTAGCTGCTGAAGCCGCCGACCAGCTGGCCGAAGATCTTGGCAACGCCGCCGAGCAGCGCGCTCGCGATGTCGGCTCCGCTGCTGCCGCTGCCGGCGGCGGGCTCGGCGATGTTGGTGATGTCGGCCATGTGGATCCTCCAGGGAAAGTCGCGTTGTCGTTGGTGCACCACGGACGGTAGCCGAAGGGCATATCCCCCCGCATCTGCTGGAAAGAGGCGCTCGTCACAGGGTGGAGGCCGATCGTGTCCAGGCGGCGGCGACCAGGTGAACGCGATCCCGACGAACGGGAAATTCCTGTGTGCGAACGGCTTTCGAATCGGGCAATCGGGTCAGGCCCGGCGCCCCAGGGCGCCGAGGAGGCGAGTCTGCTCGTCGGCGTCGGCCGGTGTCTCGACGGCCGGGCCGCACACGCCGGGGGAGCGGAGCATCTCGCCGGCCTGCTCGACGAAGCCGGCCACCAGGGCGAGGTCCCCGGCGGGGATGGTCTCGTCCAGTCCGGTGGCGTGCGCCAGGTCCCAGCGGTGCACCACCAGGTCGAAGCAGAAGAAGGTGCCGAACGTCGCCGCGACGGAGGTGCGACCCATCTGGCTGTCGTACTCGAGGCCGGCGCGGGCGGGGTCGTCGAGGATCTCCAGGACGGCGTCGCGGGTCTGCGTCCAGGCCCCCGCCGGGTCGACATCGACGTCGGGCACCGGCGGCAGCGTCAGTCCGACGTTGCCGAGCGGGTAGGACTGGGTCTCGACGACGTGACGCAGCACGTCGCGGGCCGTCCACCCCTCGCAGGGGGAGTCGGCGTCCCAGCGGTCGGCCGGCACCGACTCGACGGTGCGGGTCAGCGTATCGGCGAGGCGGCGGTAGAGGGCGGCGGTCTCGGTTGTGGTCATCGCCACAGTCTGCGCCGGGGCACCGACACGGTCTTGGACATTCGCGTCACGACCGGTCGACGGGAACGGCCCCGCCCGGCGGATGCGAGGCGGGGCCGTTCTCGAAGGCGATCTCAGCTGAGGCTGAGGTTGTTCAGCGTCGAGGCGATGCTGGTGAGGGTGTCGCCGATGATGCCGACGATGCCGGTGGCGGTGCCGTTGACGGTGGGGGCGATGTTGCTGGAGCCGAGGTCTGCCATGGAAATCCTCCGGGGGTCACGGGGTGCGCGCCGAGGGCCGGCGTTCGCGGCGGGACGTTATCGAAGAGTCCTACGCAACGCAGCGCGTGTCTTCGTGGCCTCGGGTTCCGGGGGAAGGATCCGTCGAGGTCCGGGCCATGATGCGCCGCCGGTCGTGGCGGTCGTCACACCCCTGTGGGGCGCGGATCTGCCCGGGGTGGGCGGCCCCCGGATACGACGATGGCCCCCGATCCGGAGATCGGGGGCCATCGTGTGGCGGAGGATAGGGGATTTGAACCCCTGAGGGCGTTAACCCAACCCGCGTTCCAGGCGAGCGCCATAGGCCACTAGGCGAATCCTCCGTGGGCGAGCATACCGGGTCACCTGCCAAACCACGAAAACGGCCCCCCGGACCGGCCCCCGACCCCGGTTGCGCGGCGCGATTGCGGCCCCGCTGTCCACGCCCGCCGAGTCGTCGGTATGCTCGTCTGTGGATCCCGCGCGGCGCGCATCCTGTGAACTCCCCCAGGGCCGGAAGGCAGCAAGGGTCAATGGGCTCTGCCGGGTGCGCGGGGTCCCCTTTAATTTCCACCCCAGCTCCGCCGCCACGGTGTGAAAGGTCTTTCGGGATGCCTACCCAAACCCAGATTGGGTTGATGAGCCATGAGGAACTCCGCTCCGAGCATGAACGGCAGTCTGCGAAGTACGCGCAGCTGAAAGCCGAGAAGCTCGCGCTGGACCTCACCCGAGGAAAGCCCGCACCCGAGCAGCTGGACCTCTCCGCGGGGCTGCTCTCCCTGCCCGGCGACGGCGACTACCGCGACGGCGCCGGCACCGACTGCCGCAACTACGGTGGACTGACCGGTCTGCCGGAGCTGCGTGCCATCTTCGGCGAGCTGCTCGGCATCCCCGCCGCGAATCTGCTGGCCGGCAACAACGCGAGCCTCGAGATCATGCACGACGCGATCGTGTTCTCGCTGCTGCACGGAAACCCGGACTCGCCGCGGCCGTGGTCGCAGGAGCCGGTGGTCAAGTTCCTGTGCCCCGCACCGGGTTACGACCGTCACTTCGMCATCACCGAGTCCTTCGGCATCGAGATGATCGCCATCCCGATGCGCGACGACGGCCCGGACATGGCGAAGGTCGCGGAGCTGGTCGCCGCCGATCCGCAGATCAAGGGCATGTGGGTCGTCCCGACGTACTCCAACCCGACCGGTGCCGTGTACTCGGAGGACGTCGCCCGCGCGCTCGCGTCGATGCCCGCCGCCGCCCCCGACTTCCGCATCTTCTGGGACAACGCGTACGCCGTGCACCCGCTGGTCGCCGAGTGCGCCCCGGCCCTCGACATCCTCGGCATGGCCGCCGAGGCCGGCAACCCGAACCGTCCGCTGGTGTTCGCGTCCACGTCGAAGATCACCTTCGCCGGAGCCGGCGTCAGCTTCTTCGGCAGCTCCGACGCGAACCTGGCCTGGTACCAGCAGCACCTGGGCAAGAAGAGCATCGGCCCGGACAAGATCAACCAGCTCCGCCACCTGCGCTTCTTCGGGGACGCCGACGGTGTCCGTGCACACATGGACAAGCACCGCGAGATCCTGGCGCCCAAGTTCGCGCTGGTGCTGCAGATCCTCGAGGACCGTCTCGGTGCGTCCAAGGTCGCGTCGTGGACCGAGCCCAAGGGCGGCTACTTCATCAGCCTCGACGTGGTCGACGGCACCGCGAAGCGGGTCATCGGGCTCGCGAAGGACGCCGGCATCGCCCTGACGGCCGCCGGATCCGCGTTCCCGTACAAGCAGGACCCCGAGGACCGGAACATCCGCCTCGCCCCCAGCTTCCCGTCGACGGACGAACTCGCGAAGGCCATGGACGGCGTCGCGACGTGCGTCCTGCTCGCCGCCGCGGAGCACGCGCTCACCAAGCAGTAACCCCGAACACAACAGTGGCGGGGCGCCCTTGCGGGGTGCCCGGCCGTTGATGATGAAGGTGTCGCACCGGTCAGTGCGAGCGGGCAGGTTCTCGGCGTTCACCGCGACGATGTCGGAGCGGCCGTCCGCCGTCCGCCGTGCCCGTGATCTCGGTGGGCCGCGCCGCCAGAGTCAGGCCGAAACGCGTCACAAGCCATCCCGGAGCCGACTCCGTCGTGAGACGCGCGAGTCCTCCGGTGTGTTGCACGTGGGGAGGTTCACCGGCGCGGCCCCCGGCCGCAGCGCGGGTGCGATGGTGCTCTTGGCGTCGAACTCGGCGAGCACTTCCTTCGCCCGGTCCTCCTTGCCGACTGCGGCGGCCAGCCGGGTGGTGAGTTCCTGTCACGACTTGTCGGAGTAGTCGGACAGCAGTGTCGGGGCGAACTGGGACGGGGGCTGGACCTGCTGGGCGGCCGAGTCGCGGATCTCGACCGGCCGGTGCAGGTGCTGTTCGAGGGCCGGGTGACCGCCGTGGAGACCCCGATCGCCCCCACCCTCGACCGACTCGGTGGCCGCGACCTGACATGCACGGACGCTCGGTGCAGACGCAGATCGCGGGCCTGGGCGTGAGCAGGTCACGCTTCTGATGGCGACCGGCGTGCTCGAACCCCGCCTGATCGAGGAGAATTTGAAGATGCGGGACCTATTGCAGGGCAACGTAATTCGACGTTGACTGCCGGGAGTTCCGCGGAGGCCGTGACTACATCCAGTGGCGGGATGCGCTGGTCGAGGGGGCCTCGGCGCTGCTGGGCCACACCGAGTGACCCCGTTCGGAGTCCGGCGCGGGTGCTGGGGTTGCTTCCGGGTGTCGTCCGTGTCGGCGTCTCCAAACTGCGCTCGATACCAACCCTCGATCTGGCTGCAGGCCGCCGCGGGATTGGTCCGTACCTATCTGTGTCCGATGAGCTCGGCGGAATCGCCGGTTTTCCAGCAGATTTACGGCAAATCGAAGAAATCTTTGGTTCGCACCTTGACTTGTGATGCGAGTCACGCTTACATATGAATCTGAACTTAGATTTACATGTTGACCCGGCAGGGAGGCGTGTCGTGCAGGAACTCGTGGTGGACGCCGGTGGACTGGCCGACGTCGGTCTGCTTCTGCTTCGTCTTGTCGTGGGTCTGTTGATCATCGGACATGCCGTCCAGAAATCCTTCGGATGGCTCGATGGGGACGGATTGACAACCACCGCAGCAAGTTTCGATCGGGTTGGCTATTCGCCGGGTCGGCCGATGGTGGTGATCGCGTCGATCGCCGAGATCGTCGGTTCGTTGCTGCCCCTCACCTTCTCCGTCGTCGCTGCGACCCTCGCTCTGACCGGTGCGGGCGGGTGGTCGGTGGACGGGCTCGTCGGCCTTGTCTTCCCCGTCTGGGTCCCGGTGGTGAGCCTGCTGGCCGGGTGTCTCGGGGCAGCAGGGCTAATCGGGATACGGGCCCTGCTGCTCCGGCGCGACACAACAGAGCCTCACGTCAGCACCGTCAACTGACAAGCCGCCGGTTGCGGCTTCTCCCTCGCCCACGCTCGGCTCCTGCTTGCGCTCCATCCAACCCCTACCAACTGCCCTGGAGAACGAATGAAGAACAAGCTCAAGGTCCTCGGCCCGACGCTCGCGATCGCACTCGCCATCACCGGCTGCTCCTCCAAGGCCGCCGATGCTGCCGGCTCGGCGGACAGCGGCGGCGTGAAGACTGGCGCCGGCGTCACCGCCGACGCCATCACCCTGGGTTCGCTGGTGCCGCTGAGCGGTCCGATCGGTGGCCTCGGTCAAGATGGCGTTGCTGGCATCCAGCTGTGGTTCGACAAGGTCAACAAGAACGGTGGCGTGTGTGATCGTCAGCTGCGGATCGAGTCGCGCGACAACAAGTACAACACCCAGGAGACCATGACGCAGTACACGTCGCTGCGTTCGGACATCGCCGCGATCGTGAATCTGTCTCCTGGCACAGATGCGGTGACTCTCGGGCCGAAGCTCGCTCAGGACGGACTGGGCGTCATGGCCGGCTCTTTCGACCCCGTGCTGCTGGCCGTGCATGAGGCATTCATGCCGGGTTCGCCGTACGACGTGGAAGCCGTGAACGGCGTCGCCTACCTGGTGAAGCAGGGGATCCTGAAGGAAGGCGACACGATCGGTGTCATCGCGTATCCGAACGGTATCGGAGCGGCGGTTGCGAACGGTGTCGCCGGTGCGGCCGAGCAGTTCGGCCTGAAGGTGGAGAACACAAAGATCGACAGCACGGCGACGGACGCGACCGCGCAGGTCAACACCTTGCGGCAAGCGGGTGCAAAGGCGATTGTTATGGGAACCGCAGCTGCACAAACTGTTTCGGCGGCGTCTGTGGCGAAGGCCAGCGGGTATGACGTGGTCATTCAGTCCACGAATCTCCTGTCCAGTGGCGACCTGGCAGGACCGGCACGCGATGCGCTTGCCGATCACGTCGTCCTGACATCCAACAACGCACCGTTCAGCTCGAATGCGGCACCGGTACAAGAACTCTTGTCTGCCTGGACGGCTAAGTACGGCGACCGGCCCGCCACGTCGCCCGCCGCCTCCGGCTATTTGATGGCGCAGTTGCTCGAAAAGGGCTTGAGTCAGGCCTGCAAGGACAAGGATCTCACCCCGAAGGGCATTACTGCTGCGATGAGCAAGATGGGCGCCATCTCCACCGCCGGGCTTGCTGTCGATCTCGATTACTCCACTCCGGGCAAGGCTCCCTCGCTGTCCTCCTTCATCATCAAGCCCGATCCGAATGCCAAGGGTGGCACAGTAATTGTGCAGGACCCCGCAGCCAGTGACGCCGCGGTCAAGTACGCGGCCGACAAGGGCTACACCAAGTGATTGCAGGGCAGGGAGGCTCACGATGATCGAAGTCGATTCCCTTGCAGTGAGTTACGGAACCGCCAAGGTTCTCCATGACGTGAATCTGCGCGTCGATGACGGGCAGATCGTAGCGCTGATCGGAAACAACGGTGCCGGCAAAACCACACTCCTGCGGGCACTCTCGGGACTGCTAGGGGCCCAGGGTGGACACGTGGTCGCCGGGACCATACGTGGCGAGGGTCTGGATCTCAACCGGAGCAAGGCGGACAAGATCGTTCGGCACGGCATCGTCCAGGTGCCGGAAGGGCGTCGAATCTTCGCGCAACTGACCGTCCAGGAAAATCTCATGGCCGGCGCACTGTCGGTGCGCTCTCGGTCCCGCGTGGCGGCCAGCTTGCGCCGAGTACGCGAGCTCTTCCCGATCCTGGTGGACAGGTCGGGGCAAACCGCCGGCTTGCTGTCCGGCGGGGAGCAGCAGATGCTCGCGATCGGACGGGCTCTGATGAGCGAGCCGAAGGTACTGCTCATGGATGAGCCGTCGTTGGGTCTGGCGCCGCTCATCGCTCAGCAGATCATGGAGACGATCACACATGTGAATGCGGACGGGACGAGTGTCCTTCTGGTCGAACAGAACACCAGGCTCGCTCTGTCCRTCGCACACCATGCGTATGTCCTGAACGGCGGGACCATGGCAGCCGAAGGGCCTGCGGCGGAACTGATCGACTCCGACATACTCCTCGAACTCACGCTCGGCAAGACTGCCGCTCACGGTTCCGCCGTGTCGGCCATGACAGGGGAAGGGCACGATGTCTGAAATAGACGGGAATCTTCTCACGGCCGAGGGCTTGACGGTTCGGTTCGGCGGTGTCCTGGCACTGGACAATGTTTCGTTCGCTATCAAGCGCGGCACCATTCATGCATTGATCGGTCCGAATGGAGCCGGGAAGTCGACGTGTTTCAACGCTCTCACCGCGTTGTACCCGCTGGCGTCGGGCGAGGTCCGTCTCGGTGATGAGCGGCTCGATACCCTGCCGCAACACGAGATCGTCACCCACGGAATTGCTCGTACCTTCCAGAACCTGGTGCTCCCACCGCACCTCACCGTCGCGGACACACTTCGGGTCGGGCGTCACCATCGGACCCGCACTGGGATGCTCGCCGCGGCATTGGCTCTGCCGTCGGCTCGCCGTGAGCGAGCCGAGGACGAGCGAGTAGTTCAGATAATGGCGGAGGCGCTGGGTATCGAGGAGTACCTCGACCAGCCTGTCGGGCCATTGCCGTATGGCATCCGCAAGAAAGTGGAGATCGCGCGCGCCCTGTGTGCGGAGCCGTCGCTGCTGTTGCTCGACGAACCGGTTGCGGGCATGAACGACGCCGAATCACGTGCTTTGGGTGAGCAGATCCGGGAGTGCCGCGACCGCTTCGGCCTCACTGTGCTCCTCGTCGAGCACGACATGGAGTTGGTGCTCACTCTCTCCGACCACGTCACGGTCTTGCAGTCCGGCAAGGTGATTGCCGACGGCGCACCTGACGTCGTGCAACGGGACCCTGCTGTCATCGCCGCGTACCTCGGTACGGACGCGACGCCCTACGAATGGGAAAGGACTTCTCGTGGATAACTTTGTGAATGCCTTGGCTGGGGGACTGTCACTCGGTGCGCTGTATGCCGTGATGGCCCTCGGATTCGTGGTCATTTACCGGGCCACCGGAATCCTCAATTTCGCCCACGGTGGGTTCCTGCTCGCGGGTGTCTTCGTGGCGGCGCTGGTCAGTGAATCGCATGGATATCTGGTGGGCGTGCTGGCCGGACTCGCGGTGGGTGCGTTGGTAGCGATCATCGTTGATGTTGTTTTCATTCGGCAGTCCCGGACTCAGGATCATGTGACGCTGACGATCCTGACTCTCGGTGTGAACTTGCTGATCGTCACCGAAGTCAGCCGTCGTCTCGGTTCAGAGTCGTGGGCCCTCAACGATCCGGTCGGGGACCGGATCGTCGAATTCGGGATGATCACCATGCCGGCCGCCCGGCTGATCGCGCTCGGGGTTGCGGTGACCGCAATCGTCGTGTTTCTGCTCCTGTTCCGCTTCACCAACTGGGGCCTGGCGATGCGCGTGGGCAGCCAGGACGCAGAGGTCGCCAAGCTGATGGGGGTGCGTCTGTCGCGGGTGTCCTGGACGAGTTGGGCAATCGGTGGTGCGCTGGCTGTTCTCGCCGGATTGTTCCTTGCTTCCTTCCCCGCCGCGGGTGTTTCATCTTCCTTGGCGGACACGGCGTTTCGCGCTTTTCCAGCCGCAGTGATCGGTGGTCTGGGATCGGTCGGTGGCGCTCTGGTCGGTGGCATGATGCTCGGCCTGATGGAAGCGTTTGCGGCGACCTACGAGAGCGCATTGGGCGGATGGGCGCACAACCTGTCCGGTATCAGCGCGTGGATACTGCTGTTGGTTGTTTTGCTGGTGCGGTCCGAGGGTCTGTTCAGTTCGAAGCAGGTGGCCCGTGTCTAGAGGACGTTTGCTCGTAGCCGGACTCCTGGTAGCGCTGGTTGTCGCACCGTACTTCGTCACTGAATTCTGGTTGCAGCTCGGTGGCCTGGCCATGGCTGCGGCGATCGCTGCGATGGGCTTGACGATGCTCGTGGGCGTCGCCGGTCAGATTTCGTTGGCCCATGCAGTTTTTGTCGGCATCGGAGCGTATGGATACGTCATCCTGGCGAGCCCGTCGGGTGAGAACCTATGGGGCCTGGGTCTGCCACCCGTTGTTGCTGCCGTGGGTGCAGTTCTTGCCGCGGGGATCGGTGGCCTGCTGCTCAGCCCGCTCTCGAGTCGGGTGACCGGACTCTACTTGGCGGTCGTCACCATCGGGTTGGTGTTCATCTGGGTCCACTTCCTCAACGAGGTCGAGCAATTCAGCGGTGGCTATATCGGCCGTGCGGTACCGGAATTCGATATCTTGGGCTTGAACTTCGGTGACAGCGAGCCGTGGCACATATTGGGCGTGCCCTTCGGCGCAGTGGAAAAACTATGGCTGCTCGGAATCGTCCTGGTAGTGGTTACCTATATTGCTGCCCGTCGGATCGTGCAGGCCAGGCCGGGGTTGGCTCTGTCCATGGTGCGCGAGAGCGAAGTGGCGGCCGCATCCATGGGGGTCAACGTGGGCCGGTACAAGGCCGGGGCCTTCTTCGTCGCCTCGGTGTACGCGGGCATTGCCGGCGTGTTCCTCGCCGTCACCATTCAGTTCATTACCCCACAGGCGTTCGGGTTCACGCTTTCCACTGATTACTTGGTGATCATCATCATCGGCGGTCTCGGCAGCTTGCGCGGTGCCATCGCCGGTGCCGTGTTCGTCACGGCCCTGCCCCGACTGCTCGGGCAGTTCGCGGGGAACATCCCGTTCCTTGTTCCCGTGGGCCAGGGTGGCATCGACGCCAACGTGATGAGCGTCTTCGTCTACTGCGGCCTGCTGATTCTCGTCATCATGTTCGCCCGCGGCGGGCTCGACCGGGTCCTGGGGTGGATGGCCGGGCCGCAACGCCGCTCCCGCCCGGCGCCTGAGCCGAAGCAGGACCCGGTGACCCAACCCAAACCGGACCCGGCACCTGCGCCGAAGCAGGAGAAGGAGACCGTCTGATGTATACGTGGCTGCACGTCCTGGATTGGCGTGCTACGTCCGATCCGGACACCCTCGCCGTGAGCGACGACCGCGAGCAGTTGACCTACCGGCGCCTCCGCGACCGTGTGGAGGACACCGCCGCGAGTTGGTACGCCCTCGGTGTCCGGCCGGACGACGTCGTTGCGGTGCTCGCTCACAACAGCACCGAATTCCTCGTCCAGACAATCGGTCTCATCCGGCTCGGAGCGCTGCCGCTGCTCGTGAACTGGCGAATGACTGCGCACGAGATCGATCGGTTGCTCGACATCACCACACCCGTCGGCATCTTCGCCGACGAGGCGTGCCGGTCCGTTGTCGGTGACCGCGCCGACCTTGTACGAGTGGTGGCGGGACCGGGCGGCGACGGCTGGACCGAGGCCGGCAGCGTCGTCGGCCCACCCGCACCGTACCCACATGACCGGTTGCACAGCGATCAGGTGGCCTTCCTCATGCACACCAGCGGCACCACCGGGTTGCCCAAGGTGATCCCGCTCGACCACGGCTCCCTCATCCGCGGGCTCGCGGGGTTCGCGATCGACATCGGAGACCAGCAGCGGGGCAGCCGACACCTGGTGATGATGCCGCTGTTCCATCTCGCGGGTTTCGCCCAGGCGATGCAGTGCTTCCTCACCGGGGGAACGCTTTTCATCCATGACGGAGTCGAGATAGACCGGGTCATCGACGCGATCGTGCGGGACCGCATCCAGTTCTTCACAGCCGCGCCGACCATCATCGAGATGCTCGTCGACGCGATGGAGGGAGCACGACAGGGCGAGGATCTGTCGAGCCTGCGTGAGGTGCAGTACGGCGCCGCGCCGATCGATTCCGAGTTGCTGGAGCGGGCCGTGCGTGTGATCTGCAGGCGGTTCCGGCAGATCTACGGCAGTACCGAACTACAGGGATTCCTGTCGGTCCTGCGACCGGAGGATCACGTTCCCGGCAGCACCCGACTCGGTTCCGCGGGCCGAATCTCGCAGGGCTGGGAGGCGCGCATTGTCGGTATCACCGGGGACCCGCAGCCGGTTGGCGAACCCGGTGAGCTGTGGGTTCGCAGTGAGAACATCATCCGCGAGTATTGGCACAATCCGGGGGAGACGCGGGCGGCCTTTACCGACGACGGCTGGTACCGAACGGGTGACATGGCGGTGCTCGACGAGGACAGCTTCCTGCATATCGTCGGGCGCTCCAAGGACATGATCATCAGCGGCGGCGAGAACGTCTACCCCGCCGAGATCGAGCGCGCGCTGCTGGACCACCCCGCAGTGGTCGAGGTTGCTGTCGTTGCACGGCCCCATCCGAAGTGGGGCGAGACCCCGGTGGCGTTCGTCGTCTGCGCCCCGGGCATGGATCCGGATGACGGTGAGCTCGCCCGCCACTGCCGGGAGCGGCTTGCCGGTTTCAAGCGCCCGTCCTCGATCGAGCGAATCGCGGAGTTGCCGCGCAACGCCCTGGGCAAGGTTCGCAAGGTCGAGCTGCGCGAACGTGTCGGATCCGGCCCCGCATGAACGGCCACTGGCCAGGTGTACGAGAGGACTGAGTGAACATGCACAACCACCACCGTTCGATCGGACGGATGCTTCAGTATTGGGCGCAGGAACGGCCGGACTCACCCGGCATCGCCGTCGAGGGCGTGGTCGAGCGCACCTTCGCCGAGTGGTACCGGCGCAGTAGCAGGCTCGCCACCGGTTTCGCGGGTCTGCGGCCAGACAGCATCGGAGGGCTCGGTGTCGGATTCGCCGGCAGGAACGCCGTGGCCTGGGGCGAGGTGCTGGCCGCGGCCTCGCTGATGAGAGCCCTTGCGGTGCCGCTCAATTGGCGGTTGAGCTACCGGGAAATGCAAGAGATCGTCGTGGACGCGGGCCTGGATGCGATCGTGGTCGAGGCTGAATTCATGCCGCTGATGGGGCACCCGGTGCCCGAGGACGGCCGTGCCCGGCTCCTCGTCCCGGGCGCGGAGCCCCGGGACTTCGAACGGTGGCTGGCGCAGTGGTCGGCGGATCCCGTAGAGCCGCAAGCAGACCCGGAGGACATTGCGCTGGTGGTCTACACCTCGGGAACGTCCGGCCGTCCGAAGGGCGTGCAGTTGTCCAACCGGGCCATAGCTGCCAACCTCGCCTCCGATCCGCCGTGGCAGATCCACCCCGGGGACGTCGTGATGGTGCCGGCTCCGAACTTCCACATCTCCGGAACAGGATGGACCTTCTACTGTTTGGGGCTGGGCGCCGGCTCGCACCACGTCCTGGAGGTCCGCCCGGAGCTGGTGTTGCGTGTCCTCGCCGGTGGGCGGGTCAACCACGCCCTGACCGTGCCGGCGGTGGTGCAGATGTTGGTCGGGCACGAGGACGCCCGGAAGTCGACGTACAAGGAGCTGCGCACCCTGATCTACGGAGGGTCGCCGATGTCGCCCACCATCGCAGAGGTCGCACGGGACATCTTCGATTGCGACCTGATGCAGGGCTACGGCATGACCGAAACCTGCGGGCCGATCACCACTCTCGACGCCGACGATCATCGCAGCGGAGGTGAGCGGCTCGCCTCGGCCGGCCGGCCTGTGTCCGGAGTCGAGATGGGCGTCTTCGACCCCGTCACCGGGGAACGCGCTCCGGTGCGGACCACCGGTGAGGTCTGGACGCGCAGTGAGATGCTCCTGAAGGGCTACCGCAACCAGCCGGACGAACTGGCCGCGGTGCTGCGCCCCGACGGCTGGTTCCGGACCGGCGACGCGGGCTACCTCGACGAGGACGGCTATCTGTTCCTCTGCGACCGGGTCAAGGACATGATCATCACCGGTGGTGAGAACGTGTATCCGGTGGAAGTGGAGAATGTGCTCATGTCCCATCCCGGCGTGCGCGACGCCGCCGTCATCGGCGTACCGCACCAGCGCTGGGGCGAGACTGTCAAGGCTGTGGTGGTGCAGGCCGGCGACGACATGGATGTGGACGAGTTGATCGCCTACTGCCGGGAGCGTCTGGCGCACTACAAGTGTCCGACCTCGGTCGACGTGGTGCAGGAACTTCCGCGCAACCCCAGCGGCAAGCTCCTCAAGCGTGAGCTGCGCAGGCCATTCTGGGAGGGGCGCGGGCGAGGGATCGCATGAGTGTTCTCGGAGGGATGGAGGGGGACGACTGTGGTTGCTCGGTATGAGGAGGTGGCGCGGTCACTGTCCCAGCGGATCGAGGACGGGTCCTACCCGGTGGGATCGAAGTTGCCGACCGAAATGAATCTCGCCGACAGCTACGCGGTGTCACGAGCCACGGTCCGCTCGGCGTTGGATTCCCTGGAGCGTCTGGGCATGGTGTCGCGGCGGCGCAAGATCGGGACGCGTGTGGAGTCGGCGCAGCCCACCAGTGGATATACGCGCACCGTTACGAACATGAACGACCTGGTGCAGTACTCCGTCGAGACCCGGCGGCTGGTGTTGTCCCGGGACGAGGTGGTCGCCGACCAGGCCCTCGCTGACCGGATCGGCGGCCACGCCGGCGAATCGTGGACCCAGATCCGCATGCTGCGACTCGGCGAGTTGGGTGAGGAACTCCCGGTGTGCCACACCGACGTGTACCTCGACCCAGAGGTCGCCGCGATCGTCGGTGACCGCCTCGAGCGTCCGGACGGTCTGATCAACGAGATCGTCGAGCGGTGTACCGGGCGGCTGACCGATCGTGTCGAGCAGCGCATTCGCGCGTGTGCCCTGCCGAAGGATCTCGCCGCACAGTTGCATGCCGAGGCCGGTTCGCCGTGTCTCGAAATCACCCGCAGATATGTCGAGAGTTCGGGAGCGGTGGCCCAGGTGACCGTGTCGATCCACCCGGGCGATCGCTTCGATTTCAACGTGCCGATGCAGAGGCAGCGTTGAGAAAAGTCATGGAGGAAAAGTGAGGATCACCGAGATCCGCGAAATCGATGTACCGCTGGTCGGGGCCATCTCGAACGCGGTCGTCAGCTTCGACCGGCACAAGGTCTCCCTTGTTGCCGTTTTCACCGACACCGTGCGCAACGGGCGGCCGTTGGTGGGTGTCGCCTTCAACTCGATCGGACGGCACTCCCAGGGCGGCATCCTGCGCGAGCGGATGATCCCGCGGGTGCTCGACGCGGACCCGGACACGCTCCTGTCGCCCATCACCGGGCTGCTGGATCCCGCCCGGGTTCTGCGGTGCGCGCTCACCGACGAGAAGCCCGGCGGCCACGGCGACCGCGCGGCGGCGGCGAGTGCGATCGAGCTGGCCCTCTGGGATCTGCTCGCCAAGTACCACGACGAACCGGCGTACCAGACGATTGCGCGTGCCTACGAGCGGACGCCGCTGGCGGCGGGGGTGCCGGTGTATGCCGCCGGTGGCTACTACCAGGACGTCGACGACCTGGGTCGGCTGCGCGCGGAGATCGCGGGCTACCTCGCGGTCGGATACCCGGCCGTCAAGATCAAGATCGGCGGTCTGCCGCTCGACGAGGACCTGCGCCGGATCGAAGCTGCCATCGAGGTCACCGGGAGCGGACAGCACCTGGCGGTCGACGCGAACGGCCGCTTCGACCGCAGGCAGGCCCTGGAATACGCCGAGGCGCTCGCGCCGTACGGCCTGCGCTGGTACGAGGAGGCGGTCGATCCGCTCGACTTTGCCCTGTACGGCGAACTCAGCGAGGCGTACGACGGCGTGATCGCGACCGGCGAGAACCTCTTCTCCACACAGGACGTCGGCAATCTCCTGCGCTTCGGTGGATTGCGGCCGGACCGCGACATCCTTCAGATGGATGCGGGTCTGAGCTACGGGCTGACCGAGTACGCGCGGATGATCGCGCTCATGGAGCAGCACGGTTTCGACCGTACCGCCGCTATGCCGCACGGCGGGCACCTGGTGAATCTGCACATCGTCGTCGGGCTGGGTCTGGGTGGCTGTGAGGCCTATCCGGGTGTGTTTCAGCCGTTCGGCGGTTACAGCGCCGACTGTTCCCTGGCCGACGGTCTCATACGGCCGGCCGACCACCCCGGGTTCGGCCTGGAGGCGAAGATGGGCTTGGCGGAGAAGGTTGCGGGGTTGGTGGCATGACTGTGCAACTGCGTATCGCTGTGGTGGGTTGCGGCGCGATGGGCTCGGTGTACGCAGGCCGGCTGTCGGCCGCGGGCCACGACGTGCTGGTGGTGGACTCCTGGGCTGATCACGTCCATGCCATCGCAACCGCGGGCCTGCAGATCTCGGGTCCGGACGGGGATCGGGTGGTGTCGATCCGTGCTTTCCCGACGACCCCACACGAGGTTGTCGACCTCGTCGTGTTGGCGGTGAAGGCCGCCGATGTCTCCAGCGCTGCAGCCACTCTCGGCGGGCTGATCGGCGCCGAAACCGTGGTGCTCACGATCCAGAACGGTTTGGGCTCGGCCGACGAGGTCGCTCGGCACGTGGGGGCGGACCGGCTCGCGGTGGGCATCGCCAGCGGTTTCGGTGCGTCACTGGCCGCCCCCGGCCGGGTGCACCACAACGCGATGCGGGCGATGCGCTTCGGCGCCTACGCCGATCTCGCGTTCGCGACTGTCGACCGGGTCGCCGAGGCCTGGCGGTCGGCCGGGTTCGACGCCCGGGCGGTCGACGACATCGCTGCCATGCAGTGGGAGAAGCTGATCTGCAACGTCGCCTACAGTGCCCCGTGCGCACTGACCGGCCTCACGGTGGGGGAGGTACTCGACCACGAGGAAATGGGCCCGGTGAGCCGGGCGGCCGCGACTGAGGCGTGGGAGATCGCCAAGGCCCGCGGAATTGCCGTCGACGTGGACGATCCGGTCGCGTTCGTGCGCGACTTCGGGGCCCAGATGCCCGCGGCGAAGCCGTCGGCGTTACTCGATCACGAGGCGGGGAGGGTCGGCGAGATCGCGGTGATCAACGGTGCCGTTCCCCGGGAGGCCGCCAAGGTGGGCCGCCTTGCTCCGGTCAATGCGACGCTGACGGCGCTGGTGCGGACCCGCGAGGCCGGTTTCGGGGGCCGCCCGAACCCCTGATCCCGGTCCGCGCGGCCGGCTCAGAGGTCTCCTGGCGGTTGGTCGTCGACGCCGAACGTTGCCCGGGACCCAGGGCGTCCGGGTTCATAGCGGTGCACATCGAGCAGCCGGCCGAGCGCCACTGAAACCCGGCACGAGTGAAGATCCGGTCGAGCCCTTCGGCCTCGGCTGCGGTCGCGACGGCTTGCGAGCCGGGTACAACGAGGGCCCGGATGCCGGGAGCCACGGTACGGCCGATCAGCACCTGGGCTGCGGCACGCAGGTCCTCGAGCCTGCCGTTGGTGCACGACCCGATGAACACCGTGTCCACCGCGATGTCGCGGACAGGGGTGCCCGGCTCGAGGTCCATGTATGCCAGGGCGCGCGCCGCAGCCTCGCGCTCATCAGGGTTGGCGTACTCGTCGGGGGACGGGACGACGCCGTCCAGGGCCACCGAGTGGCTGGGGATGGTGCCCCAGGTGACGGTCGGGGAGACGTCGTCCGCAGACAGCGATCTGGTGCGGTCGAAGTGGGCGCCGTCATCGGTGTGAAGGGTCCGCCAGTACGTCAGCGCCTTGTCCCACTGGGCTCCCACCGGTGTGTAGGGACGGCCGTGCAGGTAGGCGAAGGTCACGTCGTCGGGCGCAACCATGCCTCCGCGTGCACCGCATTCGATGGTCATGTTGCACAGCGTCATCCGCTGCTCCATGCCGAGCGACCGGACCGTGCTGCCCCGGTACTCGACGACGGCCCCGGCGCCACCGTTGGGGCCGAGCCTGCGTACGACGTGCAGGGCGAGGTCCTTGGCGCTCACCCCCGGGGCGAGGTCTCCCTCGATCCGCACCTGCATCGCCTCCGGGCGTTCCATCGAGAGCGTCTGCGTCGCAAGGACATGCTCCACCTGGCTCGTTCCGATCCCGAAAGCCAGCGCCCCGAAGGCGCCGTGGGTGGAGGTGTGAGAGTCGCCGCACACGATCGTCAGACCGGGCTGAGTCAGGCCCTGCTCGGGCCCGATGACGTGGACGATGCCGTTGCCGACCGAGCCCATCGGGTTGTGCGGCACGCCGAAGGCCGCGCAGTTGCGGCGGACCAGCTCGAGTTGTAACCGGCTCAGCGGATCGGAGACGGGTGAGCCGGGCCCGGTGGTCGGCACGTTGTGGTCCTCGGTCGCCATCGTCAGGTCCGGTCGGCGGACCTGACGGCCGGCCGCCCGGAGCCCTTCGAAGGCTTGGGGGGAGGTCATCTCGTGCAGCAGGTGCAGGTCGACGTAGAGCAGGTCGGGGCCGCTGCTGCCACGGACGACGACGTGCTCGTCCCAGAGCTTGGCGAACAGGGTGCGCGGTGCCACGGGCCGTCGTCGCAGTCGTCAGTCGGTGACGACGACGGGCCTGCGGCGGTCCGCGGCGGTCCGGGGCGTGTGGGTGACGTCCTCCGGGCCGAATTCGCGCATCCAGCAGGCGAACTCGAGCAGGATGCCGTCGGGGTCCTGGAAGTAGAACGAGCGGACGTATACGCCATCGTGCATCCCGGTCGCTATCTGGGACGGACTGTCGTCGTGGTTCACGATCGGGCCGACCCGTACGCCAGCCTCCTTGAGCCTTTGGCGGTAGTCCTGAAACTTCTCCGGAGGGACGTCGAAGGCGATGTGATTGAGCGAGCTGACAGCGCTGGTCCATTCACCGAAACCCGGCTTCTCGACAGGGGCCGAGATGCCGGGCACGCCGTCGGGCGCCTCGGCGAACCAGAAGAATGCGAGGGAGTTGCCGTTGCCGGCGTCGAAGAAAAAGTGCTGTCCGATGCCGTCGGGGAGGTCGACGGTCTTCACCAGGGTGAGGCCGAGGACGTTGCTGTAGAAGTCCACGGTGCGTGCCATGTCCGAGCAGACGAGCGCGACATGGTTGAAGCCGCGGATCTCGAAGTTGGGTGTGCTCATAGGACTTCCTTTCGGGGTAGAATATGATTCTAACATCAGATTCATATCTGATCAACGGTCGAAACCCGGCGAGGGGGGCGGATTGGAGGATGTCGGGTAGAAAAGGCGGCAGATGATCTGAAGATTGCAATGGAAGGGTGCGCACATGGCTGATCCGGCGAAGGGTCGACCGACACGGCGGGGTCGAGAGACGCTGGAAGCGATCGATGCCGCTGCGCGAAAGGTGATCGCGGAGAAGGGCTTCCTGAAGATGAGGGTGGCCGACATTCTCGCCGAGGCGGGGAGGTCCCCGGCTTCGTTCTACAACTATTACGACTCCAAGGAGGCGTTGCTCGAGCGCTGGGCCCGTCGATTCCAGGACGAGGCGCGCGCGCGTGCACAAGCCGGCCGTCAGGTGGCCGGTCGCGAACCGCGGGAGCGTGTGGCTGCGTCCGCTCGGGCGCACTGGGAGACCTACCGGGAGTGGCTCGCGGAGATGGTGGGCGTCTTCCAGCTCGCCATGGTCAACGACGATTTTGCTCAGGTCTGGGACGAACTGTGTGCCGAGGCCATTGCCGGAATCGCGGAGGAGGTCACTCGCGCGCAGGAGCGGGGTTACTGCCCGGGCGTCGATCCCCACCTCACTGCCACGGCGATCGTCGGGATGATGAACATGTTCAGCTACGAGAAGCTCGCGAACGGGCGCGCGGCCGACGTCGACGACGAGGCGTGCGTCGCGACACTGACGGAGATCTGGTACCGCGCCGTGTACTGGCGGCCGTGAGGGTATGGACAGTCACTCGACCCCTGTGATACTAAATCTGAACTCAGATTTATAAACAAGGAGTCACAGTGGCTATCGAACGTACGTTTGTCGGACTGCCGAGCCTTGGTCTGCCCCGCTTCGGCGCCGGCGGACACCCGTGCCAGGGTCTGTACCACCACCTGGCGGGCACACGCCCGAAGACTGCGGTGATCGCGGCGCATTACCAGATCGACTTCTCCGAGCACTACATGGCGGATTACTTGGCGGAACGGGGGATTGGCTTCCTCGGCTGGAACACACGGTTCCGTGGCGACGAGGCGCATTTCATCCTCGACTACGCACTCAGCGACATCGGGGTGGGCGTCCGCTGGCTCCGCGAGCAGGCCGGCGTGGAGAACGTCGTACTGCTCGGCAATTCCGGAGGCGGTTCGCTCATGGCCGCCTACCAGTCACAGGCGGTGGCACCGAAGATGACCCCGCTGCCCGGAATGCGCTTGGCGTCCGGTGTCGAGGACTTGCCGGCCGGTGATGGCTACATCTCGAGTGCTGCCCACCTGGGGCGGCCCGAGGTGCTCACTGCGTGGATGGACGGTTCGGTCACCGACGAGAACGACCCGTTGGCGACCGATGCCTCCCTCGACTTGTTCAATCCGGACAACGGGCCGGCATACAGTGCTGAGTTCGTCGAGCGCTACCGGGCCGCGCAGGTCGCCCGCAACCACCGCATCACCCGGTGGGTGAAGGGCGAGCTCGAGCGCCTCACTGCCGCCGGATACCACGACCGGCCCTTCTCTGTCGCCCGAACCTGGGCAGACCCGCGAATGGTCGATCCCACCATCGAGCCCACCGAACGCGAACCGAACCTCTGCTACGCCGGTGTTCCGGAGCGGGCCAACCGCTCGGTGTTCGGCATCGCCTCGGCGTGCACACTGCGAACGTGGCTGTCGCTGTGGAGCCTCGAGGACTCCCAGACTCGGGCGCGTGCGCACCTCCCCAACATCACCGTTCCCGCGCTCGTGGTGAACGCCATGGCCGATACCGGTGTGTTCCCGAGCGACGCCGCGGCGATCCACGACCTGATCGGATCGGGGGACAAGGAGTCGCAGGAGCTCGTCGCAGATCATTACTTCCTCACGCCGGGCGCGCGTGACGAGCTCGCCGACATGACCGCGGCCTGGATCGAGAAGCGTTTCGGAGTGTCGAAGTAGCCGACGCCCCGACCGTCACACGCCGATGCGCTCGCCGGCGTGTGCCGACCCCAGCCACGTGTGCGGGTTGCCGTTCCAGCACCAGCCGAGCTTCGGTCGACGCTCGCTGATCCACAGCGCGGGCACCCGCTTGTCCCCGCACCGCGACGCCAGGAGCGAGAAGCACTTGTTCTTGCGCAGCATGTCCGGGCGCGCGGTGAGCAGGGCGATGCCCTCCTCGACGGTGAGGGGGGTCCGGCCCATCGCGGTCAGTGACTCGAGGGCGGCCGCCGGCGCGACATTGAGGAATTCCGACCCGGTGTCGACGTTCACCAGCAGGTAGGCGACGCCGTCCGGGATCGTCACGGTCTCGACCGGGCGGAACCGGGAGAGCTCGGCCGGCTCGAGGACCGAGAACCCCGGCCTGCCGCCGAGCACGGTCTGGGCCATCGCCTCGTGGGCGTCGAGCGACCCGCCCTGCGCGGTGCGCGAGACCACCAGGACGAACGGGACGTGGTCCTCGCCGTGGTCCGCCGAGCACTCCGGATCTGCCAGGACGACGCCGCGCAGCGGTTCGAGGGCGTCCGCGAACCTCGGGGCGCTGAGCCCGGTCAGCGCCGGGTAGCCCAGTTCGGTGAGCACCCCCACCTGGCGGTCGAATTCGGTCTCCACAGCTGTCGGCGTCATCGGCACTCCATTTCCGTACGGTGTACCGAACCAACGTGCGGGGTCCGCGCATTGTTCCCCGGGCGGCGCGGCAGGTGGCAGGATCGTCGGCATGGCACTCACGCTGCACCTCGCCGGCGACGCGGACGCGGACGCGCTGCTCGCCGCCGACCCACTGGCCCTGCTGATCGGAATGCTGCTCGACCAGCAGATTCCGATGGAGGTCGCCTTCGCCGGGCCGAAGAAGCTCGACGACCGACTCGACGGCCTCGACGTCCACAAGATCGCGGAGATGGACCCCGAGAAGTTCCTCGCCCTGTGCGCCACCCCACCCACGGTGCACCGGTTCCCCGGGTCGATGGGCAAGCGGGTCCAGGACCTGTGCGCCTACCTGGTCGAGCACTACGACGGCCGTACCGAGGCGATCTGGACGGACGGCGCCCCGGACGGCAAGGAGGTGCTCCGGCGGCTCAAGGCGCTGCCCGGCTACGGCGACCAGAAGGCGCGGATCTTCCTGGCGCTGCTCGGCAAGCAGATCGGCGTCGAACTCGACGGCTGGCGCGAGGCCGCGGGCGCGTACGGCGACGACGGCGCGCGCCGGTCGATCGCGGACGTGGTCGACGACCAGACGCTCGCCGAGGTGCGCGAGTTCAAGAAGGCCGCGAAGGCTGCGGCGAAGGCAGCCAAGGCCACCTAGAGCGTGTCTCCTAATCGGAGGTAATCGCATCAGCGACACTGGGCGTCGTGTCACGTACCGAGTATTTGTCCGACACCCAGTGGTCGTTGATCGAGCCGATGTTGCCCTCCTCGGAGGGCCGAAGCGGTCGCCCGTTCCGCAACAATCGCAAGGTCGTCGAGGGGATCGTCTACAGGTACCGTGCCGGCATCGCGTGGCGTGACGTGCCTGTGGAATTCGGTCCGTGGCAGACGATCTGGAAGCGACACCGCCGCTATGCCGGTGACGGAACATGGGACACGATCCTGACCGCACTCCTCGCTCATGCCGACGCGAACTGCCTGGTCGACTGGACCGTGTCGGTGGACTCGACGATCTGCCGTGCCCATCAGCACGGGACGAACCTCCCGAGGGACACAGGGGGCACTGTCGAATTACAGGAATCTGCGGACCGAACCCGCTGACCACGCCTTGGGGCGGTCCCGCGGCGGCCTCGGCACGAAGATCCACCAACTCTCCGACGGCAACGGCCGGCCCATGGCCCTGCTGATCGGGCCAGGTCAGGCCGGCGACTCGCCGGTTTTTCCGCTGTTGATGCAGGCACTGTCCGTTCCCCGAATCGGCCCGGGACGGCCCCGGACCCGCCCGGACGCGGTGCTCGGAGACAAGGCTTACTCGTCGAAAGCCAACCGGGCCTTGCTGCGCGCACGGGACATCGAGGCGGTGATCGCCGAACCGGACGACCAGAAACGCAACCGACTCCGAAGGGGCAGTCGCGGTGGTCGTCCAGTTCGGTTCGATGCCGAGAAGTACAAGGGGCGCAACGTCGTCGAGCGTGCCTTTGCCACCATCAAGCAGTGGCGCGGACTCGCCACCCGCTACGACAAATTGGCTCTCACCTACCGCGCTGGGGTGCTCCTGTCAGCGGTGTGCACCTGGGTCAAACACCTCGCGGGTTAGGAGACACGCTCTAGCCGCACATACCCTTTGTCTCCGTCACACACCAGCTGTACGCGAAACGGGTGTGTGACGGCGCGAGAAGGTGTGTGCCGGCCGGGCCGGGACGGCTACTCCTCCGTCTGGTCGCCGCCGACGACGGCGCGCACCTGCTCGGTCTGGGCGGCGGTCCAGTCGGCGGGGTCGAGGATGCCGGCCCACATGTTCACCGCGTCCCGGCCGAAGGTGTGGCCGTGGCCCTCCGGCACGTCGGCGGAGAACACCATGTCCATGGTGACCTGCCAGAACGTGACGAACGGGATCCAGCGCATGCCGGGGTCGACGTCCGGGCCCAGCGGTTCGCGGAGCCAGTCCGGCTTGTGCAGCAGCAGGTCGAAGGACCACCAGGTGATCGGGTCGCTGGAGTGCTGCCAGTAGACGATCCGCGGGGTGCCCCACGGTGCGGGGAGGTCGAGGTCCGCGGCGGACCCGGCGAACCGGACGTTCGCGCCGCCGTCGACGACCGGAAGACGTTCGGGTGAGCCGGGATCGCGGTCCGCGGTGATCTGCGCCCACTGCGGCGCGAAGTTCGGGGTGCCGACCCACAGCGCGCCGTCCGTGCGGGACAGCATGTCCTGGGCCCCGCTGAAGGCGCCCTGCCCGCCGAACGAGCCCAGGCTCTCGCCGAACACCACCAGCTTGGGCCGGGACTCCGCGGGACGGGCGTCCACCGCCGCCGAGACGGCCTCGAACAGCGCCCGGCCCGCCTCCGGCGGGGTCTTCCGGTCCGCGACGAACGACAGCGCGCTGGGCAGGAACGAGTACTGCATCGACGCGATCGCCGAGTCGCCACCGGCGACGTACTCGAGCGACGACGCGACCCGCGCGTTGACCCAGCCGCGGCCGGTGGTGGTGGCGACGGCGAGGACGCTGCGGTCGAAGGCGCCGGTGCGCTCGAGTTCGGCGACCACCCGATCCGCCACGCCCTCAACGGAATCGGCGGACTCACGGCCCGCGTAGACCCGGATCGGCATGGGCGCCGGACGGCCGGTGACGGCGGAGATCTGCTCGGGGGTGGGGCCGCCGGCGACGAACGTGCGACCCTCCCGCCCTAGGCTGTCCCAGGGTTCGGCGGAGGCGGGGGAGCCGGACCGCTCGGCTGCGGTCGGCTCCGCGACGCCGGGCGCGGTGCTCTGGTCCGCGGCCGCCGCGGACCGGTTCGCCAGGCCGATGACGCCTTGGTAGACAACGCCGTTGACCACCAGCACGCCCACGACCAGCACCACGACCAGGCTCGCCAGCCGCGCGACGGGGGCGGGCACGTAGCGCAGCCCGAGCGCGGTCAGCCGGTTGGTGCCGCCGCGGATCGCCCGCGCGATCGCGAGGAGCGTGACCGCGACGGTCAGCGAGAGTGCCAGCACCAGAAGGTAGTACGAGCGGCTCGCGGGCTCCGCCTGGGCGAGCTCGCGGACGATCTGCTGCCACCAGGAGCCGAGGACGAGGAAGGTCGGCACGGCGACCACGGCCAGGCCCAGCAGGGTCCACCAGCCGATCCGCCGGGTCCGCTCCGAGTACCGCGCGGTGACGCCGCACTTGCGGACCAGCCACGCTGCGAGGCAACCGATTCCGTACCCGGTCGCGACGCTGATGCCGGTCGCCACGGCCTGCAGGTACCAGGTGCGTGGCAGCAGCGACGGCGTCATCGACCAGCAGAAGAACAGCAGGGCCAGCGTCAGGCCGACGGGGTGCAGCGAGCGGCCGTAGCGGCGCAGTCGGTCACCGGCGTCGACCGGCGACGCGGTCCCCGCGTCGCCGGTCGGTGTCGTGGTGTCAGCTGTGTTGTCGGACGGCGACGTCGTCGCCTGGGGATCTGCGGTCGCGGACATCGGTGCTTCCTGATGGGACGAGGAATCTTCCGTCCGGTGCCCGGACCCCGGGATAGTAGCGGACCTGTTGCGGTGCGGGCGGCGGATCCCTCGGCCGGTCAGTGCACCGGGTCGTCGTCCTCCTCGGCGGCCCGGCGGCGGTGCTCCTCGTCGCGCGGCGGGAACAGGCCGGGGCCGGTCGGCCCGCCGTGCGCGAGCACCGCGTGCTCGTACGCGGACTCGGCGTGCAGCGCCAGGTCGACGCCGGTGATCTCGTCCTCGGCGCTGACCCGGAACCCGAGGTACCGGTCGATCAGCTTGCCGAGGCCGTAGCTCATGCCGAACGCGTAGAGGCCGACCACCAGGACCGCGGCGACCTGCTTGCCGAGCTGGGCCAGCCCGCCGCCGAACAGCAGCCCGGACACGCCGCCGGTCATCACCTTCGCGGCGAGCAGGCCGATCAGCAGGGTGCCGACGATCCCGCCGACCAGGTGCACACCGACCACGTCGAGCGAGTCGTCGTAGCCGAACTTGAACTTCCAGCCGACCGCGAACGAGCAGACGCCGCCCGCGACCACGCCGATCACCGCGGCGCCGCCGACCGTCACCCAGCCGCAGGACGGGGTGATGGCGACCAGGCCCGCGACCACGCCGGACGCGGCGCCGAAGGTGGTGGGGTGGCCGTCGCGGCGCTGCTCGACCACCAGCCACCCGAGCATGCCCGTGCAGCCGGCGACCAGCGTGTTGAGGAAGACGGCGGCCGCGGTGCCGTTCGCGGACAGCGCGGAACCGGCGTTGAAACCGAACCAGCCGAACCACAGCAGGCCCACCCCGAGCAGCACCAACGGCAGGTTGTGCGGGCGCATCGGCTCGCTGCGGAATCCGATGCGCGGGCCCAGGACCAGCGCCAACGCCAGGCCGGACGCGCCGGAGACGATCTCCACGACGAGGCCGCCGGCGTAGTCGAGGGCGCCGAGGCGGGCGATCCAGCCGTCCGGACCCCACACCCAGTGCGCGACGGGGACGTACACGGCCAGCGCCCAGACCGGCACGAACACCATCCACGAGGAGAACTTGGCGCGGTCGGCGATCGCGCCGCTGATCAGCGCGGCGGTGAGGATCGCGAAGGTGAGCTGGAAGGTGGCGAACAGGAACTCCGGCACGGTGCCGTGCAGGGTGGTCGGGTCGATGCCCGCCATCCCGAAGTGCTCGAGCCCACCGAGCAGGCCGCCGCCGATGTCGTCGCCGAAGGCCAGGCTGTACCCCACCAGCAGCCAGACGACGGTGACCAGGGCGATGGCGACGAAGCTCATCATGATCATGTTGAGCACGCCCTTCGACCGCACCATGCCACCGTAGAACAGGGCCAGTCCGGGCGTCATGAGCAGTACCAGCGCGGTGCTCACGAGCAACCAGGCGGTGTCGCCGGCGTCGATTGTCTGCACGTCAGTCCTCCTGTCGGTGCGGGATGTTGCCGCATCTGTAACTGACGATGCGGGGCTGCGGTTTCACCGGCGCGGCGGTCGTGTTGCGGCTGTGTTTCGGATTTTGCACAGGTCGTGCGAGGTCGGGCGGTGACACGTGGCGCCGTGGTCGCGGGACGCGAGCGGGTCGCAGTGGTCCGTGGGCGCGATGTCGGGGATCGCCGGTACCCTCACCGCGTGGCCCTCTACCGGAAGTATCGACCGGCGACCTTCGCTGAAGTGGTGGGGCAGGAGCACGTCACCGAACCCCTGAGCACCGCCCTGGACGCCGGCCGCATCAATCACGCCTACCTGTTCTCGGGTCCGCGCGGCTGTGGCAAGACGTCCTCGGCCCGGATCCTGGCGCGCTCGCTGAACTGTGTGGAGGGACCCACCTCCACACCGTGCGGGGTGTGTCACTCCTGTGTCGCGCTGGCGCCCGGCGGTCCCGGCAACCTGGACGTGATCGAGCTCGACGCGGCCAGCCACGGCGGCGTCGACGACACCCGCGAGCTGCGTGACCGGGCCTTCTACGCGCCCGCGGAGTCGCGCTACCGCATCTTCATCGTCGACGAGGCGCACATGGTCACCACGCAGGGCTTCAACGCCCTGCTCAAGATCGTGGAGGAGCCGCCGGAGCACCTCATCTTCGTCTTCGCCACCACCGAACCGGAGAAGGTGCTGCCGACCATCCGGTCGCGCACCCACCACTACCCGTTCCGGCTGCTTGCGCCGACCACCATGCGCGGGCTGCTCGAGAAGATCTGCGCGCAGGAGCATGTCGCGGTCGACCCCGCCGTGTACCCGCTGGTGATCCGGGCGGGCGGAGGCTCGCCGCGTGACTCGTTGAGCGTGCTGGACCAGCTGCTCGCCGGCGCGGGCAGCGAGGGCGTCACGTACGCGCGGGCGCTGTCGCTGCTCGGCGTCACCGACGTCGCCCTGATCGACGACGCCGTCGACGCGCTCGCCGCCGGTGACGGCGCGGCCCTGTTCGGCACGGTCGACAAGGTGATGGACGCCGGCCACGACCCGCGGCGGTTCGCGGTGGATTTGCTCGAGCGCATCCGTGACCTGATCCTGATGCGGGCGGTGCCCGACGCGGCCGAGCGGGGCCTGGTCGACGCGCCCGGCGACGTGCTCGAACGGATGCGGGAGCAGGCCGAGCGGATCGGCCCCGCGACGCTGGCCCGGTACGCGGAACTGATGCACGCCGGACTCGGCGAGATGCGCGGCGCGACGGCGCCCCGGCTGCTGCTCGAGGTGATGTGCGCGCGGATGCTGCTGCCCTCGGCGTCCGACGCGGAATCGGCCGTGCTGCAACGCCTGGAGCGGCTGGAGCGGAGTCCCAGCGTGAGCGTGCCCGCGGCCGGGCAGGCGACGGCGGCGCGGACGCACGCGGCCGCGGAGCCCGCCGCTCGGCCGAGCGCGCCGGC